>NZ_JBEPCJ010000004.1:73132-276804 GCF_040299565.1 Spirillospora sp. NPDC000708 | reverse complement strand
CCGGCACGCCTACCGGGAGGCCCCGGCGCGACGACCGCGCCGGGGCCTCCCGCGTCGCCGGGGTCAGGCGTCCGGGGCGGTGTGGACCCGGGCGCCGTCGACGTAGGTGAGGTGGACGCGGGTCTCGGCGATGGCCGCCGCCGGGCCGGCGAACGGGTCGCGGTCCAGCACGACGAGGTCGGCGCGGTTGCCGGGACGCAGCGAGCCGGTGTCGTCGAGATGGTTCACGTGCGCGGAGCCGGCGGTGTAGGCGGCGAGGGCGGTGGCCAGGTCGAGGGCCTGCTCGGGCAGGAACGGCTCGCCGCCGCCGCCGGGCAGGACCCGGTTGACCGCGACGTGGATCCCCTTGATCGGGTCGGCGCTGCTGACCGGCCAGTCGCTGCCGGCCGCGAGTGTCGCCCCGGCGCGCAGCAGGTCGCCGAACGGGTACTGCCAGGCGGCGCGCTCGGAGCCGAGGAACGGGATGGTCAGCTCGTCCATCTGCGGTTCGTGCGCGGCCCACAGCGGCTGCATGTTGGCGGTCGCGCCGAGCGCGCGGAACCGTCCGACGTCGCCCGGGTGGACGACCTGGAGGTGCGCCAGGTGCGGCCGGGTGTCGCGCCACCCGTTGGCGGCGCGGGCGGCCTCGACCGCGTCGAGCGCCTCGCGGACGGCGCGGTCGCCGAGCGAATGGAAGTGGACCTGGAAGCCGTGGGCGTCCAGGGCGGTGACGTACCCGCGCAGCGCATCGGGGTCGACGAAGCTGAGGCCGCTGTTGGCGGTGGCGCAGCCGCAGGCGTCGAGGTACGGGGCGGTCATGGCGGCGGTGAAGTTCTCCGCGACCCCGTCCTGCATGATCTTCACGCTGGTGCAGCGCAGCCGGCCGCGGGTGAGCCGCTCCCGCTTGTCCAGCAGGTCGGGGATCTGCTCCTCGCCGCGGGCGCGCGACCACCACAGCGCGCCGACGACCGTGGCGGTCAGCGACCCGTCGGCGGCGGCCGCCGCGTAGGCGTCGGACACGTCGGGGTAGCCGTCCGAGCCGCACACCAGGGCGTCCTGCCAGGCGGTGATGCCGAGGCCGTGCAGCATCTCCTGGGCGCGCAGCAGCCCGGCGACCCGGTCCTCGCGGGTGCGGGCGGGCAGCAGGCGGCCGACGAGGATCATCGCGCCCTCCTGCAGCATGCCGGTGGGGCGGCCCGCGCCGTCGCGCTCGATGCGCCCGTCGGACGGGTCGGGGGTGTCCGCGGTGATCCCGGCGAGCTCCAGCGCCCTGCTGTTCGCCCAGGCGCCGTGGTGGTCGCGGTTGACCAGGTAGACGGGCCGGTCGGGGACGGCCGCGTCGAGCGCCTCGCGGGTGGGGGTGCCGCCCGCGAAGCTCTCCATCGACCAGCCGCCCCCGGTGATCCACTCCCGTCCGGGGTGGGCGTCGGCGTAGGCGCGGACGCGCCGCAGGTACTCCGCCGGGTCGACGGTGCCGGTCAGGTCGCACTCGCCGAGCTCGATGCCGCCCATGACGGCGTGGACGTGCGCGTCCTGGAAGCCGGGCAGCAGCGGCCGGCCGCGCAGGTCCACGACCTCGGTGCCGGGGCCGGCGAGGTCGTGGACCTCGTCGTGGCCGACGGCGGTGATCCGCCCGGCGGTGACGGCGAGCGCGGTCGCCCGGCTGCGCGCCGGGTCCATGGTCAGCACGGGGCCGCCGGTGAACAGCAGGTCGGCGGTCTGGCGGGTCATGAAGGCGGTCTCCCTCGAACGGGCGGGAACGGCGGGACGGGACGTCCCGCGTTCGTCTGCGGGACGGCGGGGCACGGTTCGGCGGGTCACGGTTCGGCGGTGCGGGCGGCGGGTCCGGGCAGCAGGTCGGGGGCGTCGGCGTCGGTGCCGCGCCCTCCGTTGAAGTACGGGGACCGGCGTCCCCACTTGGCCCAGCCCGCCGCGACGAGTCCCGAGCCGATCATCAGCGCGGGCATCGACAGCTCGAACCAGCCGTTGTCGGCGCGCAGCGCGAAGTGGTCGGTGGAGGTGGCGAAGTCCACGCACAGCAGCGTGCCCAGGACGAACAGGGTGAGCGCTCCCGCGACGGGCAGCACCACCGCCCGCACGCCCTCCCGGAAGGACGTGCGCAGCAGCCCGCGGAACCGGACCGCGGCGGCCAGCGCCGTCAGCCCGTAGTACAGCGCGACCACGATGCCGATCGCGTTGACGGCGGCCTCGATGAGCGTGCTGACCTTCGGGATGACCAGCGCGAACCCGGCGACCAGCGCGGCGATGGCGCCGATCAGCACGGTCCCGGCGGCGGGCGTGCCGTAGCGGGGGTGCACCCGCGTCCACACCCGCCCGAGCGTCCGGTCGCGGCCCATCGCGAACATGCCCCGGACGGTCGGGATGACGCCGGCCTGCAGCGACGCCACGGCGGAGAAGGTCAGCGCGACCAGCGGCAGGACGGCCAGCGGCTGCCGCGCGAGCTGCGCGCCGAAGTAGGTGAGGCCCTGCGCGCCGTGGTCGGCCATCTGGTCCGCCGACAGCACCCGCTGGAAGGAGACCGAGCCGAGCAGGAACAGCGCGAGCATGGTGAACAGCGAGATGAGCCCGGCGCGGGACGCGTCGCGGTGGTCGCGGACCTCCTCGCTGACGCTGAACACCGCGTCGAACCCCCAGTAGGTGAAGACCGACAGCACCATCCCCTGCGCGAGCGCGTGCAGGGACGGGAAGCCGAACGGGTTGAACCATTCCAGGCTGAACGGGTGGTCGCCGACGACCAGGCCGTACCCGCAGAAGCCGAGCAGCACCAGGTACTCGAAGACCAGCAGCCAGCGCTGGAACCGCGCGGCGAGGTTCACCCCGGCGACGGCCGTCAGGGTCACGGCCACGAGCACGACCATGCCGAGGAGGGTGGCCTGGAGGTTGGAGTCCGGGTCGAGCGCCAGCCCGCCGAGGCGGTGCACGTGGGCCTCGCCCGCGAGCAGGATCAGCGCCGAGCCGGTGACCGTGGTGGTGTAGGCGAGGAAGACGATCGTGCCGACGATGTTGACCCAGCCGACGAGGAAGCCGAGCCACGGGCTCAGCACGCGCCCGACCCACACATAGGCGTTGCCGGCGTTCGGCTCCACCCGGTTGAGCCGGGCGAACGCGCCGCCGATGCACAGCACCGGCAGGAAGGCCAGCAGCGCCAGGATCGGCCCGTGCAGCCCGACGACGCCGACGATGACGCCGGTGCCGATGCCGATGCTGGTGGTCGCGGCGGTGCTGGACGCCGCGATGACGACGCCGTCGAGGACACCCAGTGACCGTTTCAGGGACGCTCCGGGCGGGGCGGGGGTGGGGTGCATGGGCTGCCCGATCCGTGAAGGCGGGGACACGGGCCCCGCGGGACGACGGTGGCGATGGCGACGGGTGGCGATGGCGACGGGTGGCGAGCGGGCGACGATGGTGCGCGCCGGCCGGTTCGCCCTGGTGGGCGGCCGGTGGATCCATATGAAATAGCCCGCGCGCTTTTGTGGTCAATGGTGTTGTCATAAGGTGTCGCCCGTCCCGACCCCGCCCCCGGGAGCCCCCCATGGACCGCACTCCCCCGCAGCCCGACCGCGTCATCGCCCGCAAGCGCCGCCGCCGTCCCACCAGGTCGGGCGTGGTGCTGTCGCACGAGCTGATCGTCGACACCGCGATCCGGCTGCTCGGTCAGGGCGGCGACGGCGCCCTCACCGTCCGGCGGCTCGGCACCGCGCTCGGCGCCGACCCGTCCTCGATCTACCGGTACTTCCGCGACACCGACGACCTCGTGCTCGCCGTCGCGGACGAGCTGATCGGCCGCACCCTCGCCGGCACCCGCACCGGCGGCGGCTGGCGCGACCGGTTGCGCAGCATCGGCGAGCACCTGCACGCCACCTACGTGGCGCACCCGCAGGTCGCGCTGCTCGCCGCGTCCCGCGTCACCCGCCGGCCCAACGAGATCCGCGCCGTCGAGGCGGGCCTCGGCGTCTTCCGCGAGGCCGGGTTCCCGCCGGCGCTCGCGGCCCGCCACTACCACCAGTTCGTCGACCTCACGCTCGGGTTCGCGGCGCTGGACGCGGCGGCGAACGCGCTGCCCGCCGAGGCCGCCGCCGCCGACCGCGCGGCGTGGACGGCCACCTACGCCCGGCTGGCCCCGGACGCCCACCCGCACATCAGCGCCTGCGCGGGCCCGCTGGCCGCGACCATGGTCACCAGCGCCTACCCCGGCGCGCTCGCCCTGTTCCTCGACGGCCTGGAGGCGCGCCTCGCCGCGGTCACGGCGCCTGGCACAGGTCGATGAACGTCGTGCACAGGTCGAGGTCGAAGGTGTCCACTCCCCTGCCGAGCAGGGTGCCCTCCGGTCCCGGGACACGGATCAGCCCGCCGAGGCCCCGGAACAGCTCGTTCAGCACGTCCATCAGCACCGGCAGCCGCCGGTTCTGCCAGGCCAGGACCTGCACGGCGTTCGCCGTCCCGTCGACCAGGCGGCCCATGTCCGCGCCGTGGTCGCGGAGCGCGCCGCCCACCCGGTCCGACAGCTCCCCGGCGGCGTCCAGCAACCGCGACACCTTGTCGGGGCGCTCGTAGACCACGGGCGCGAGCCGGTCGAGGTCGCCGGCCGCGCCGGTGACGGCGCCGCCGCGGTCGGCGAGCGTCCCCGACAGCCCCGCGACGTCGCCGATCAGCCGCCGGATCTCCGGCTCGCGCGCGTGGACCGCGTCGGCGAGCGCGGCCCCGTCGACGATCGTCCGGTGCAGCGCGGGCCCCTCGCCGCCCAGGCCGGACGCCAGCGTCCGCATGACCGTCGCGACGTCGGACGGGTCGATCGCGGCGGTGAGGCCGTACGCGCGGTCGGTGATCCCGGAGAGTTCCACCGGGTCGGACGTGCGGGCGATCCGCGCGCCGTCGCGCAGCGCGGGCCCGGTGCCGAGGTCGAGGGTCAGGTCCTTCGGCCCGAAGACCGACACGGGCTCGATCGCCGCCCGCGTGGTCGCGGGGACGGCGACGCCCGCCTCCACCCGCAGCCCGACGGCGACCCGGCCGTCCCGCCGCAGCCGGACGGTCTCGACGCGCCCGACCGCGATTCCCCGGACCTTCACGTCCGACCTGCCGGGGTCCAGGCCCTCGCCGGCGGCCGAGAACACGGCGGTGAACCGGTGCGCCCGTCCCGGCGAGGGGGCTCCGGCCACCACCATCGCCGCCGCCGCGACCGCCAGCGCCGCGAACCCGGCCACCGCGTACAGCAGCCGGCTGCGCGCGGACAGGTGCTCATCGCCCATGGCGAGGTCCCTTCGCGAGGTCCCTTCGTGTGGCCGCCATTGCACCCGCACGGGCCCCGGCCGGGCTATGCGCCCGGCGACGAAGCTCGGGCGGCGCGCTGTGGCCCGGCCCACAAAAGTACGCTCACGGAGCATTTGGACATGCGACAAAAATTGACTCGTGTCTCAATCCGGGTACGCTGGATGTAAGTGAACACTGGCCAGGAGGTGCGATGCCCGCCCCAGCATCCGGCCCCGCCGTCACCGCCGCGCCCCCGCAGGCCCGCGCGCCCGCCGCCGCCCCGCTCGGCCCCGGCACCCTGCTCTGGCGGCACGCCGCCGACCTGCGGTCCCTGCTCCCCGGCGCCGCCGCCGGGCTGATGCAGCTCCTGCACCCCGGCATCGGCGCCGGCGTCACCGAGCACTCCGCGTTCTTCGACGCCCCCTTCGACCGCATCCACCGGTCCGTCCCGCAGATCTGGGCGACGATCCTCGCCCCCGACGGCGACGCCCGCGCCCGCGCCATCCGCGACCTGCACCGCGGCATCGGCGGCGTCGACGAGCTCGCCCGCCGCTACCACGCCCTCGAACCCGAGACGTTCTGGTGGGCGCACGCCACCTTCACCTGGGAGATCTTCAAGGCCGCCGAGCTGTTCCACCCCGGCACGCTCACCGCCGAGGACCACGAGCGCATGTACGCCGAGACCGTCACCTGGTACTCCCGCTACGGCGTCAGCATGCGCCCCGTCCCCGGCGACTACGCCGCGTTCCGGTCGAAGTTCTGGCACGTCTGCGCCGAGCGGCTGGAGCTCACGCCCGCCGCCGCCCGCGCGCTGGAGATCGCCAAGCACGGCTCCGACACCGTCACGCTGCT
This sequence comes from Spirillospora sp. NPDC000708, assembly GCF_040299565.1. Taxonomy (NCBI): domain Bacteria; kingdom Bacillati; phylum Actinomycetota; class Actinomycetes; order Streptosporangiales; family Thermomonosporaceae; genus Spirillospora; species Spirillospora sp. NPDC000708. Next base: position 270,705 of record NZ_JBEPCJ010000004.1, on the reverse strand, counting down.
GCCCGTCGGCGGCCCCCGCCTCGACCGCGCCGGCCGCCTCGTCGCCGAACGCCCGCTGCGCCTGCTCACCTTCGGCTGCCTGCCCGCCATCGTCCGCGACCGCTTCGACATCCCGTGGAGCGCCCTGGACCAGGCGCGGTTCACCGCACTCGCCATCGCGAACCGGCAGGGCTACCGGATGATCCCCAGCGGCGTCAACCACTGGGCGCTGCGCAGCATGCTCCGCTACATCGGCGCCCACACCCGCGACCAGCGCTACGTCTTCACCCGGGGCGGCGGCCCTCTGGAACCCCCGGCACGGCGCGGCCGCGTTCCGCGCCGCCGCGCACGGGTGTCGTGACCGCGCGGACCGCCCCGACGCGGTCCGGCTTTCAGCGGCCGCTGTTCAGTGGGCGGGGGTCCAGCGGGCCAGGGTTCAGCGGGCCGGGGCGGGGGCCGCGGGCCGGTCGCTCAGCTCATCGCAGGCGCTGAGGACGCGGTCCACGTCGTCGTCGGTGAGGCCGGCGTGCACCGCCAGGCGGAGCAGGGTCCGGGACGAGGACATCCCCGAGAACAGCGCGGCACTGAAGATGTCCCGCCCGGCCAACTCGTCCCGCAGCCGCACCGCGTCGGCCTCCGCGGCGATCTCCAGCGCGATGATCTGCGTGTCGGCGTCCACCGCGCCGAACCCCAGCGCGGCCAGGCCGCCGCGCAGCCGTCCCGTGGCCGCGCGGACCCGGTCCCGCCGCCAGCCGTCGGCGTGGACGACGTCCAGCGCCGCCGCGAGCCCCGCGACCTCCTGCGCGGGCAGCGGCGGGCCGGACGCCGAGGCGCCGAGAGCGCCGGCGAACGCGGGATGGTCGCAGGCGATGAGGCCGGCGCGCGCGCAGAACGCCTTGCCGAGACCGGCGGTGCGGAAGGCGACCCGGCCCGCAAGCCCCAACTCGCCCACGAGGCCCTCGCCGCGCGCCCCCCGGACGCCGATCGCGTGCGACTCGTCCACGACCAGCAGGCACCCGTGCGTTTCGGCGATCTCCACCAGGCCGTTCAGCGGGCACACCGACCCGTCGGTGCCGTAGACCGCGTCCACGCAGATCACCCCGGGACCGCCCGCCTCGACGCGGCGGCGCAGGTCGGCCAGGTCGTTGTGGTGGAAGCGGACCGTGCCGGCGCCGGCCGCCCGCGCGCCCGTCCACAGCGACGGGTGCGCGAGCGCGTCCAGGTAGACGGGCGTGCCGGGGCCGGCGGCCAGCTGGAGCGCGACCGTCCCGGCGTCCTTCCCCGACGGGCACAGCACACCGCGCCGCGCCGCCAGCAGCCCGGCGAAACGCGCGCCGAGCAGGACCTGCGGATGGTCGGCGGGGAGGCCGGCGCCGTGCGCGGGCGCTTCCGGTGCGGCGCGCGGACCGGCCGCCATCGCCCTGACGACCCGCGGATGCTCGCCGATGGCCAGATAGTCGCCGCAGGTCAGCACGATGCTCCGCGCGCTCCGCCGGGCCCGGCCGACGGCCGCGAGCCGGCGCACCCGGCGGCCGTCCACGGTTCCGCGCAGATGCCTGATGCGCTCGCCCAGTCGCTGGTGGGCGCTGGTCATGGTCGTCACTCTCCCCGGTCCGCGGGACGGCCACACAACGTAGTGCTCTCTAATCATAGGGTGAAAAGAATCTATTGCGTGGACCAATGCACGGGCCTGCCGGCAAGGGGATCCGAGTGGAACAGATCATTCCGTTCTGGTATAATCGTCCCCATGAACGAGATCACCGTCTCCGGCTGGACCGTCCTCGACACCGCCCACGAGGCCCTCCGCTCCACCGTCCGCGGCATCACCGCCGCCGACCTGGACCGCCCCACCCCCTGCTCCGAGTGGACGGTCGCCCAGGTCCTCCAGCACGCGGCCGGGGACCAGCTCGCGTTCGCCGCCTCCCTCACCGGCGGCCCCGGGCCCGACTTCGACCCGTTCGCCCCGTCCGGCAGCCTCGACGCCGAGCCGCTCGCCCTGCTGGAGCCCGCCCTCACCGCCAGCGCCGCCGCATGGGCCACCGTGGACCGCGACGCCGCCGAGGCACCGGTCCCGGTCCCGCCCGGCTCGCTCGCCCCGTGGCTGGGCGCCGGCGCCGCCGCCCTCGACGCCGCCGTGCACGCCTGGGACATCGCCCTCGCGACCGGCCAGGAGCCGCCGCTCACCGCCGGCCTCGCGCGGGACCTGCACAAGGTCGCCACCGAGATCGTCGAGCCGCTGCGCCGGTTCGGCGCGTACGCGGCCCCGATCGACGCGCCCGGCGACGAGATCGCCGACCTGCTGCACTACCTCGGCCGCGACCCCGCCTGGACGGCCTGATCCTCCGTCGCCGGACGCCGCGCCCCCGCCCCGACGCGCAGCGTCCGGCGACCATTCCCCTGCAGGGCGGGCGCCGGTCGCGCGTTCGTCAACCACGTGGTCCACAACGGACGGTGTGGACACGACCGCCGCCGGCGCCGAACGCCCGGCGTCCGCCGAGGCCCCCCGCCTTCCCGCCGCGCGCCCGCCCTTCGCCCGGTGGACGGCCCTCGCCGCCCTGCTCGCCGCCGGAGCCGCCACCGCTCCCGTGCTCCTGCGCTCGACGCCCCTCCCCGCGGCGCTCGCCGCCGTCGGCGACCTGCGCTGGGGGTTCCTGCTCCTGCTGCTGGTGCCCGCGGGGCTGCACTACGTCTTCGCGGCGATCGCGCTGCGCGGCGCGTCCGGCCGCGCGCTCCCGCTCCGCGAGACGACGCTCGCCCAGTTCACCGCGGCCGCCGCCAACCGCGTGACGCCCGGCGGGTTCGGCGCCGCCGCCGTCAACACCCGGTACCTCGTGTGCCGCGGCCTGCCCCTGTCGCGGGCGGCCGTCGCCGTGACCGCGCAGCAGGCCGCGCGCCCGGTAGGCGGGTTGCTGCTGATGGCGGCCGCGCTCGCGGCGGGCGGCGGGGGCGGCCGGATGCCGGACGCGATCGCGGACCACGCGGCGCGGGCCGCGGGCCGGGTGGCGGCCCTCGTCCCGCCGGTCCCGCTGCTCGCCGTCACCGGCGTGCTGCTCGCCGCGGCCGCGCCATGGGTACTCAGAGCCTTGCGGTCGCCTGCGGTGCGGCGGACCGCCGCGGGCTTCGCCGAGCTGCGCCGGCGGCCCCGCGACCTCGCGATCACGCTGGCCGCGTCAGCCGCGGGCACGCTCGTCCTCGGCGCCGCGTTCGCCCTCAGCGCGCTCGCCGTCCCCGGCACGGGAGCGGGGACGGCCGACGCGGCCGCGCTCCTCGCCGCCTACCTGGCCGGCGCCACCGCGGGCGCGGCGGTGCCGGTGCCCGGCGGCATCGGCTCCACCGAGGCCGCGCTGGTGGCGGCGCTGGCCGCCGGAGGCGTCCCGCCCGGCCCGGCACTGCACGCGGTGCTGGTGTTCCGGGCGGTCACGTTCTGGGCGCCCGTCCCGGTCGGGCTGCTCGCCTGCCGGACGCTGCGCCGGTGACCGCCTTTACATTGTAGATCACTAGATCCGGAACACGGCGCGGGCGTTGCCGGACAGGAACGCCTCCCGCGCCGCGTCGTCCAGGCCCAGCTCGTCCAGCCCCCGCAGCGCCCGCTCCGGCGTGATCATCGGGAAGTTCGTGCCGAACATGACCTTGTGGTGCCGGTCCTGCGCCATGTACCGGACGAGCTCCGGCGGGTACCGGCGGACCGTGTACGCCGAGGTGTCGATGTAGACGTTCGGGTGCTTGCGGCACACGGCGACCATCTCCTCCGTCCACGGGTACCCGACGTGGCCGCCGACGATGACCAGCTCGGGGAAGTCCAGCGCCACCTGGTCGACGTACGGGATCGGACGCCCCGTCTCGCTCGGCCGCAGCGGGCCGGTGTGCCCGACCTGCGTGCAGAACGGGACCCCGAGCTCCACGCATTCGGCGAACAGCGGGTAGAACCGCCGGTCCGTCGGCGGCAGCTCCCACAGCCACGGCACCACCCGCAGGGCCTTGAACCCCAGCTCGTTCACGCACCGCCGCAGCTCCCGCACCGCCTCCATCGGCTTGCGCAGGTCGACCGACGCCACACCCGCCAGCCGGTCCGGCGCCTGCTCGACGAACGACGCGACCTCGTCGTTGCTCACCAGCGCGCCCTCCGGGCCGTACCAGGCGCTGATCAGCCCGACGTCCACCCCGCCGGCGTCCATCGCGCCGACCGTGACCGAGACCGGCACCTCCTCCTCCGGCGGCTTCTGCCCGGTCCACCGCCACAGCGAGTCCAGCATCTCGTGCTGGAGGAACCGGACCGTCCCATGCTGCATCCACGCGTCGACGATCATCGCGTCTCCTCTCGACCAGGTGATTATCGTGTGCGGCCCGCGGGGCCGCGCTGGTACCCTCGCGATCATGTCCAGCCCGGAGGCGAACAGACGCTGACCCCCGGCGCGCCCGGCCGTGACGGCCGCCGCGCCGCGGTGCGGGCCGCCCTCCGACGCGATCGCGTCGCCACGAGGGCTCCTTCCTCACGCCGCCGCCGTCGATGACGGCCGTCCGCGGCACCGCCCCCACCGGTACAGCGCACCCCTGTTCGCCGTCTCGGGAGTTCCACCTTGCCTCTCGCCGTCTACGTCCTCGGGCTCGCCGTGTTCGCCCAGGGCACCTCGGAGTTCATGCTGTCGGGCCTGCTGCCCGGCATCGCCGCGGGCCTGCACGTGTCCGTGCCCGCCGCCGGGCTGCTCACCTCCGCCTTCGCCATCGGCATGGCGGTGGGCGCGCCCGCCATGTCGCTGCTCGCGCGCCGCTGGCCGCGCCGCCGCGCCCTGCTCGCCTTCCTGTCCGCGTTCGTCGCCGCGCACGTGCTCGGCGCCGTCACCACCAGCTACGCCGTCCTGCTCGCCACCCGCGTCGCCGCCGCGCTCGCCAACGCCGGGTTCTGGGCGGTGGCGCTCGCCGCCGCCGTCGCGCTCGTCCCGCCGGACGCGCGGGCCCGCGCCACGTCCGTCGTGGTCGGCGGCGTCACCGTCGCCTGCGTCGCGGGCGTCCCCGCCGGCGCCCTGCTCGGCGACCGCCTCGGCTGGCGCGCGGCGTTCTGGGCGGTGGCCCTCGTGTCGCTGCCCGCGCTCGCCGCCATCGCCCGGACGATCCCGGACGACCGCTCCCCCGCCACGAGCGCGGCCGGTGAGCTGCGCGTCCTGTCGTCGCGTCCGCTCCTGGTCACGCTCGCGACGAACGCGCTGTTCCAGGGCGCGACGTTCTGCACCTTCACCTATCTCGCGCCGCTCGCGACGCACGTCACCGGCCTCGGAACCGCCTGGGTGCCCGCGCTGCTCGCGCTGTTCGGGCTCGGCTCCTTCGCCGGCGTCACGCTCGGCGGCCGCGTCGCCGACGCCCACCCGGGCGCCCTCGTCGCGGCCGGCATGACCGCCCTCGCCGCCGGCTGGACGGTCCTCGCCCTCACCGCGGGCTCCCCCGCCGCCGTCGTGCCGCTGGTGTTCGTCCAGGGCATGCTCGCGTTCGGCACCGGACCCGCGCTGATCGCCCGCGTCCTGCACCTGGCAGCGGACGCGCCGACGCTCGCCGGCGGCCTCACCACCGCCGCGTTCAACGTCGGCGCGACGATCGGCCCGTGGCTCGGCGGCCTCGCGATCGGCGGCGGGCTCGGCTACCGCGCCCCCGTCTGGGTGAGCGCCCTGCTCATGGCGGGCGCGCTCTGCCTGTCCCAGGCGAGGACCCGGGCGCTCGACCGCGCCTGAACGGGTGAGGCCGCGCCCTCCCGGCGCGGCCTCACCCGCTCGCCTAGGTCTGGTTCTGCAGCGCCGCGCTCGCCGACCCGGTGAGCGCGGGCAGGTAGCCCAGCCGGTGCCCCTTGGCGGTCGGGTGGTAGCTGGAGCCGATCGGGATCGTCACCGCGTGCAGCCAGTCGTCCCCGGAGCACAGTTCGTGCCCGGCGAACTCGTCGCGGACGTCCGACCAGGTGAACCCGGCCCGCCCCGCCGCCGCCTTCACCGTGCCGTCGAGCACGTCCGCGGCGTCGTTCAGCGCCGTCCGCTTGGCGTTGCTGAGCCCCACGCACACACTCACGATCTTGTAGAGGTGCGGGTACCCGAGCACCACCACCCGCGCGCCCGGCGCCTTCGCCCGGATCTTGCCGTACAGCGAGTCGAGCCTGCCCGGCAGCGTGTTCCTCATGAAGCTCTCCGCCGACGCCACCGCGCTCTGGCACGTCGACGCCGAATGCAGCACGCACGTCTCCATCACGTCGCTGAACCCGGCGTCGTTCCCGCCGACGGTCATGCTGACCAGCGTCGTCGCCGAGCTCAGCGCGCCGAGCTGCCCCGACGCCACCGTCGCGGTCGTCGCCCCCGAGCACGCGACGAACTGGAACGAGCTCGTCGCATGGGCCGCGGCCCACAGTTTCGGATAGGCGTTCGCACTGCGGTTGCACGACCCGCTGGCCGGGTCGTAATCCCCCGCCCCCGTGCCGGACGAGTAGGAATCGCCGAGGGCGACGTAGTTCGTTCCGGCCGCCGAAGCGGACCCGGACCAGGTGATCATACCGGCGGCGAAGGTCACCGCACCGAAAACGGCCATACAGGGGCGGGAGAGGCGCATCTGCACTCCGGGGCGACGGACGAATGGAGTCCCCTGCAACCTACCCACCCCACCATTCCCCCAAGCCGGTAACCTGATCACCTTTCTTTGTCACTATTCGCCATTGAAATCCTCGATACCCCCATAAATCCGTCCCTCGATCGACCGGATACCACGGCCCCCTTCTGTAACTTCGAACCCACACTTCTCACAATTCGGAACCGTTCATTGGTACGCCACAGTCCGGCAACTCGCGCGACAGGCCAACGGCCCCGGCCCCGACGCCGAGCGCGCGGCCCCGCCCGTGCGACCGCCGGAGCCGAGGCGGCGCCGCCGGCTCCAGGCCAGCCGCCGTACGCTGACCCGGGTGACGAGCATCGACGACCTGGCGGAGCGCCTCCGGGCGTTCGCGGCAGAACGCGAATGGGGCCGCTTCCACACGCCCAAGAACCTGGCGATGGCGCTGGCGGGAGAGGCCGGGGAGCTGCTGGCCGAACTCCAGTGGCTGACCCCCGAGGAATCCTCGCGGGTCATGGACGACCAGGACGCCGGGGCCCGGGTGCGCGCCGAACTCGCCGACGTCTTCCTCTACACGATCCAGCTGGCCGACAGCCTCGGCATCGACCTGCTCCAAGCCGCTCGCGACAAGATCGAGGAGAACGAGAGCCGCTACGACGCGGCCGCATACCGAGGCTCGGCCCGAAAAGCTCCCCCACTGACCTGAGTTACGCGCCATGCGGATGCCAGTCGGCCGTTGCTGCGACCGATCAGTCGCAAGATGTCCACGTCGACCACAAGTCCGTCATATCCGCTCCTGCCCCTCGGTCACGACTGCACCTGGAAATCCACCCTTTCGACGACATATGCGACGTTATAGCGATACCTTGACGGATAATCTGGAATCCTGTCATTCACGCAGGCGATACCTGCCGTACGTACTACAGAAGACGTGGGGAGATCGGTGACATCACGACTCGAACCGGCATATCGCTCGTCCGCTGAAAACCTGTTCAGAGCCCTCACCAGCGCCGGCTCGGCAGCCGACCAGGCGTTCGACGACCACCTCGCCACCGCCCTCAGCGAACGATCGGGGCGCAAGGCCGGAAAAGCGCAGAAGCGAGCGTGGCGCAACAGCCTGACCGCTCTCGCCGGGGACCTCCTCGACGCGGGACTCGGCCAAGTCGAGGTACTGGTCGAGTACCCCATGCCGCACAAGCCCAGTTCCCAGGCCGACGTCGTCCTGGCCGGCGTCGACAGATACACCGGCGGCGATCTCTTCATCATCGTGGAACTCAAGCAGTGGAGCAGTGTCGACTTCTACGAAGGTGACGAGAAGCAGGTCGTCTGGGATCCCAAGTACAACCCGGTGCAGCACCCGGCCCTTCAGGTGAAGGGCTATCGCGACCAGATCGCCAAATTCTGTGCGACGGTAAAGGACCATCCGGATGCGGCCCGCGGAATCGTCTATCTCCACAACATGCCCGCGCACGAGGCGCGCAAGCTGGTCGGGCTGGCCGATGAGCTGAAGATCGGCGTCTTCACCGGGTCGGACCGCAGCGACCTCCTCCGCTTTCTTCGAGGGCAGTTCGAGGCCGCGTCCGGGGCGAAGGCCGCCGATCGCCTCCTCGACAGCCGCATCGAACCCCGACGCGACCTTCTCGAGCAGGCGCGCCTGGCATTGAAGGGCCGAGACGGCTTCATACTCCTCGATCGCCAGATCGACGCGTACCGGGCGGTCCTCCATGCCGTCGACGCCGCCTTCCGCGCCAACTCGAAGAGAGTCGTGGTGATTTCAGGCGGTCCGGGAAGTGGGAAGAGCGCCATCGCGCTGGAGTTGCTCGCGAAACTCGTCGGTGAGGGTCTTCGCGTACGGCACGCCACGGGCTCCAGCGCCTTCACCAAGACTCTCCGTTCTCATGTCGCCCAGGGACGCGACAGAGCGAAGCTCTTCACCTTCACCCTCGACTATGCCCAGACGCCGCCGAACGACATCGATGTGCTGATCGTTGACGAGGCGCACCGGTCGCGCAGCAAGTCCTTCAGCCGATACGACCGGACGAAGCGGAGCGACAGGCCGCAGATCGAATCGATGATCAACGCCGCACGCGTCCCCGTGTTCCTCCTCGACGAGAACCAGACGGTTGCGCCGGGAGAGCTCGGAACGCTCATCGCGATCAAGTCGATCGCCCAACGGCTCTCCATCCCGTTCCAGCACGTCGCGCTGACCGGGCAATGGCGCTGTGGCGGGAGCGAGAAGTACGACCTGTGGGTCCGCCGGCTGCTCGGCCTCGGGGACGAGGACGGCGCGTGGAACGAGGACGCACTGCCCGAGGCTTGGACCGGTGACCCGAATTTCACCGTCCGCCTGGCGGAGTCCCCCAAGGATATGGAGGACTTCCTGAGAGAGAAGCTGGCGGGGAAGTGGTCGGCGAGGATCGCCGCCGGCTACTGCTGGCCGTGGAGCAAGCCGCGGGTCGACAAGACCCTGGTTCCCGACGTGCGCATCGGTGACTGGGCACGCCCATGGAACGCGGACTCGTTGTCGCGGGTCGGCGAAGCGCCTCCGAAGCAGCTATGGGCCACCGGAGAGGGCGGCTTCGAGCAGATCGGCTGCATCTACACGGCCCAGGGCATGGAATACGACTGGGCGGGTGTCATCATCGGTCCCGACCTCGTGGCGAGGGGCGGCAGGCTCGTCCCCGAACGCTCCGGCAACCTGGATCCCTCGCTGGGCAAGGCATCCCCAAGGACCGTCCCCGACGAACAGTTCAACCAGCTAATACGGAACATCTACAAGGTCCTCCTCACTCGCGGCCTTCACGGAACAGTTCTGTACGCCGTGGACACCGAAACCCAGCAATTCCTCAGGAAGCTGATCCCTTCCTGATGAGCAAAGCGGCGTGCCATTGACTTGGCCGCGGGGTGCGCCCCCTCCGGGATCACATGAAGGTGGTGAAGCGGTGCGGTTCGGTGAGGGCGAGGGCGGCGTGCCCGAGGTCGGTGAGGCGTTCGGAAAGGGTGGCTTCCGCCAGGTGGCGGGGCAGCGCGGCGGAGAACTTCACGCCGTGCAGCGCGCGGTCGTCGACCTCGGGGAGCACCAGGTGGTCGGCGAGTGACGCGGCGACCGCGCGCCAGCCCTCGGGACGCAGGTCGCCGCGCAACCGCAGGTGGCTCTCGCCGATCCGTTGGGTATGGTCGGCGAGGTCGAGGGTCGCTTTCAGGGTCGTGTTGGCCCGGTCGCCTGCCCACCTCCACCAGCGCAGGTCCCCGGACGAGCCACGGCAGATGACCGTACCGCCGGGGCAGTCAACCTACTTGGTAAAGTTCTCGCCGGTGCCCACTCCCCCGTGAGGACGTCCATGACTCTGATTCGTGCTGATTTCGCCGCTTTCAGCGAGGCAGAGCGCTCTTTCGAGAAAGCCCTGCGAGATTTCGAGACCGTGCTGGACAGGCTTGAGAAGTCGCTTGCGGGATCCCTTGCGGAGTGGGACGGCGACGCACGGAACGCCTACACCGCGGCACACGCACGATGGGACAAAACGGCCAGGGACCTGCATGCCGAACTGGACCGGCTGCGGCGCGCCGTCGGACGCGCGCACCGCAATTTTCGCAGTTCGAGCGACACCAACGTACGAATGTGGTCGGCGTGAGCCGCGTCTGGATCGACACCGAGTTCGTGCACGGGGCCGCCCAGCGCGTCGCGGCCGGCCAGAACAGGACCGGCGGCACGTGGCACAACCTCGCCGATGCGCTTTCCGGGGTGAAGGGTATGGCCGGAAACCCGGGCAAGGACGAGGCCGCCGCGAAGTTCGTCAGCGCCTACACACCGGCCGCGCAGGCCGCCTGGCAGGGTTTCGCCGCCCTGCATCGGTCGGTCGGCGACATGTCCCGCGGCCTCGCGCAGACCGCGAAGAACCACACGAAGGCCGACCAGCATTCGGTGATCGGCAGCGGCTTCTCCATGCTTCCGCAGCCGACGGTCCCCTTCCGGGACCGGCTCCTGGGCTATGTGGTCTCGCCTCCGTTGCACCTCCCCGGTCCGCCGTCGGCGGCGGGGCCCGGAAAACCACAACCGCATTCGCTCCTCGGTTCCCTGACCGGCATCGAGATCGACATCTCCGGATACTGGCCGACCGGGGATCCGAACGGGCTCACTGAGGCGTCCTTCGCCTGGAAGACGGCCCAGAACACCCTCACCGACATCAGAGGCCAGTTGTCGGCAGAGGTGAAAGGCGTCCTAGGGCACGGCGACGCACCAGACATCGACGCATTCGGAAACTATTGGAAGAAGATCGACGCCGGGGGCGAGCCGGCCACGGTGCTCGAGGGCCTGCCCCGGCTCTGCGGAGGGATCTCCGACGCCTGCGCTCAGTACTCCACCGCCCTGCGGGAAGCGCAGCTACAGGTCAACGACGCCGCCGCCAGCCCGATCGGGGCGCTGCTCGAGATCGCCGCTCTGCGCGCCACACTCGCTTCCATAGCGGGCAAGCTGGTGCAGGTGGTCGGCGGGATCGCCGTGGGCGCCCTCGCCGAGCATCTCGTCACGTCCGTCGCCATCGGTGCGAAGAACGCACCGAACCTCCGGATACTCGAGGCGGAGGTCGAGAGGGAGGTCAGCGAGACGCTCCATTCGACGCTCCGCGGCGGCGACGGAGACCGTGACATCGACCCTAAGGAAGTCATCGAGAACGCGGACGACCTCTACTATGACGAGAACGGCAACCAGGTCTTCGTCTGGCGCCGGGGCGACGGGCAGAGCCAGGTCACCATCCGCAATCCCTCGAACGGGAACATCGTGACCAACCAGTGGTCCTCGGACGCGTGGATCCAGCGGCAGCTCGACAAGGAGAGATGGTACGGCCTCGATGACTGAGAACTCCTATACCGAAGGATTCACCTGCGCGTTCTGCGGCGGCAGCATACCCGCCTCATCCCCGGAGCTGCGCCGAGTGACGATCGCGGTGATGCAAGGATTCCCTTCTCAGGAGCTGTTCGCGCACCGCGCGTGCGTGGTGAAAGTGATCTCGCCGAAGATACCGCTGGGCGAGGTCCTCGACGATGGAAGCTGATCGTCAGAGGGTGCCGTTCTTGTAGGCGTGGTATTGCCTGATCAGGATGGCGGTGTCGTAGGCGGGCCAGAGGATCAGGGCACCGGTGTCGCGGTCGATGATGAGGACGCGGTCGGGCACGCTGGGCGGCGAGGCGGCCGGCCGGCGATGAAGCCTTCGTCGAAGGACTCGATGGACAGCAGGACGGGATGGCCGGCCGTCGCGGCGTACCAGACGTCGGCGCGGCGAAGCGCGTTGAGGGCGTGCGGGTCGGCTCGCATGGGGGGTGGCCATCGTGGACCGCACCCGGGCGATCGTGCGTTCGCGGAGTTCCGGCCGGTCACGCGATCTCGCCCAGGGACACGGCGGTGGGAGTGAACAGCGCGGCAACGGCGCGGGAGCGGTCGTTGCCGAACCATCCCCACCCGGACGCGAGGAGCGACACGGTCCGCAGGCCGTGACCGGATTCGGCGTCGTCGCCGGCGTCGGCCACGGCGGGTTCGCACGGTGCTCCTTCGTCGGTCACCGCAACGGCGACCGAGCCGCCCCGGCTGACGATGTCAACGGCGAAGGTACCGCCGGGCTGGCCCGATTCGGTGTGGCGTAGCGCGTTGACGACCAGCTCGTCGACGGTGAGTAGGACGTCGTCGAGGACAGGGCGGCCGGACCGGAGCATGGTGGTGAAGCGACGGGCGGCCGCAGCCTGGTCGGGGGTGCCGGGGAACGGCCGCCGCCAGCGCTGCGTAACGGAGGCCGCGGCGAAGGCGGGAATGGCAGGGAGCATCGGCTACCTCACTGGAAGTGTGCGTCGTCGCGGGTCTGTCGCGCTCATCGTCACAGCAGGTAGCGGGGCGCGCACGCGGTACCGAGGCAGGACTCCGGATTCGCACGCCCAGCCGATGAACGTTCGGATTTCGCACGCACGGGAACGTGGTTCGTGGGGAACGCACGTTCAGGATTTCGAGGGTCACCGCAGCACTAATATCGCCTTCAAATACTCCTTACCGACACAGCGGCCGTGGACGACGGCCAGGATCGAGCCACATTTCCGTGAAGACGACCACCCTGCCGGTCGCACGCCTCATCGACCGCCCGCAGCGTGCGGCGCACCGGCTGCTGGCCCGCGCCTGGAGGAGGTTGGGCGGGCGGGTGCAGTGGCGGCTTACTCGGCTCCGGCATGACACGTTCCTGGTCTATGCGGCCGGGGTCGTCCGGGACGAGCAGGGGCGGATCCTGCTGCTGAGGCACCGGCTCTGGCCCGAGTACCGCGCCTGGGGGCTGCCGGGCGGTTACGTCAACGCGGGCGAGCGGCTGGAGGACGGCGTGGCCCGCGAGATACGCGAGGAGACCTCCTTGGAGGTCGAGGTGGAAAGGACTCCGCTTCGCGTCGCCAGCGGTTTTCGCCACCGGGTGGAGACGTACTACGAAGCCCGCGTCACCGGCGGGCGGCTCGAACTCGATCCGGCGGAGATCCTTGAGGCGCGCTGGTGCGGGCCGGGTGAGGTTCCGGACGAGATGTCGGTCCGGCTCCGCCCCCTCGTCACTTCGCTGTTCTCCTAGTGGCGGCGTTCGCCCATACGCCAGCGCCGCGCCGCGGCGTTCATGACGGGCGAGCGAGTTCTGCGAGTGCGCTCTGGGCGGCGTCGACGACGTGGCTCCAACCCGGCTCCCGCAGCACCTCGGCATCGGTGGCGGCAGGAGGAACCTCGTCCAGAACGGCGTCCAGAGCCGAGAGCAGGCTCGCCACCTTGGCCGATTCCTGGTGATTACGACAGATCTCGGAGGCGGGTGAGGTGAGCTCTCGCTCCAACTGCGGGCCCAACGGCACCAATGTCTCCGTCAGATCATCGATTGCCCCGGTCGCGATCTTCCACACGCTGCCGACGAGTTCAGCGCGCGGATCGCTGACGCTCCTGCGATGGGCCGTCTCGACATCGGAGAGGGCGTCTTCGACGTAGGGCGCTATTTCCGCGTCGACCAGTCGCTCTTGCAAGGCGCGGACGATGTCATCGACCGGCATGCCCGGATGAAGGCGAACCAGGTTTCCCATGCCACGGGCCGCGGCGCCGCGGACGTCGGGGGACGCATGGTCGATGCACCGCATCAGCAGGCTCAGCACTAGGTCCCGGTCCTGGTCCGAGTTCGACAAATAGTCGATGCCCGCCACGACGGTGCCGACATCACCTTCTCTCAGCGCGGACTCCACGGCCTCGCGCTCGATCGGCTCCAACCTCCGATAGCGCATCTAATTTCCCCCTATGTACTTGCCTCGGCGACTGAACATGCCCGCCTTTATGAGCGCGTTCGCATCGCCTGGTCAAGCCCCTCCCATGACCTGACATGGCCGTGGAATACCCCGTCGCTGGTCTTGTCCAGCACCACTATCTCTCCACTTTCCTTATCGTAGCCGACCCTGCGCGGCTAGGTATCTTTGACTTGCTACGGAATCGTCCAGCGCGGACTGGCCGTCCTCGGGTTCCTTCGAGTTCTCGCCGCCGCGGCGTGCACGGGGCTTGTGTTTTCCGCTCGGCTCGCAGACGCCGTTCGGATGCCCCGTCTCGGCTTCGAGGATGCGAAGGTTCGGAGCGTTGGCGGCGCCGGTGGTGACCGAGGTGACGAGGTGTTCGGCGAGGGCACCGGTGGCGATCACGGAGACGGCCTGGAGGAGCCGGCCCGCGGCCGCCGCCATGGCGGCGCGGATCGCGGCCATTTCAACGAGGGCCGCAACGGGGTTCGGGGCGGCGTCGTTCAACTGGATCTGGGCGGTCTGCACGGCACCGGCGTATCTGTCGCAGGCCCGCGCCATGCCGGCACAGAGCTGGGGCAGGGCCTCCAGCAGGGAGGGCGGAGAGCCGTCCAGCCGTCTCCAGTAGTCGCCGAACGCCGCTATGTCGGGCGCGTCGCTGTGGCCGGTGACCTTCTTGACCTCGGCGGCGAGCGGACCTTGGCGGCAGCCTTGAGCGCGAAGGGATCCCCTGTCGGCCAATATTCGGAGATGTCGAAAGGGTCGAAGCTGATGCCGGTGAGGCTCTCCAGCAGCGACTTGGGCGGCGATTTGCCGGGGCCGGCGGCCGACGGGGGCGGTGCCACGTTGAGTGAGCGGGGGGCGCTACCGCGCAGCAGCTGGTCCAGGAGAGTTCCCCGCTGCTGGGGAACCATTGAGAAGCGGCCGTTGATCACGGAACTGCGATCGGCCTTGATGTGGTTATGAGCCGTCTGTGTCAGCCCCCGCGACATGTCACCGACGGATCGGTGCAGTGCGGCGAATCCGTGCCATGCGGCTTCGACGGTTTGTAGGCGGCGATGAATCTGGCGGCCGCGCGGTCCTTGCCGGGATTTCCGGCCATGCCATGCGTGGGCGCCAACGCCTTTCCGAGGTCGTCCCAAACGACGCCGATCCCGTTCTGCGAGGCGGCCCGCTCCCACCGCGTGCGCCGTCTCGTAAACGTTCCTCGCGTTGCCCGATAGCGTTATCCGGCCGGATGGTAAGACCCACTGTCCAAGACGGTCAACCATTGTGTCGAGCGCGGGGAACCGGTTCCTCCGCGACCGTCGAATGCCGCACGCCAAGGAAAGCGCTGCACACGGGACGGTGACCTGGATCTCGAGCTGCGCCGGAGGAGATGTCCGTCCGGCTTCGGCCGTTCGTGGCGTCCCTCTCCCGAGGCTGAACGGACGGGCGCTTCGTAGCGTCCTATCCGTTATGCGGATCATGCGGTGGAGTGTGCTCGGCGCCGTCCTCCTGACCGTTGCCATGGCCTGGCCCGCGCGGGCGGCCACGGTCACGGAGCACATCCGCGATTACCGGGCCGACCTCACGATTCGCGCCGACGGGCTCCTGCACGTCCACGAGGTGATCGTCTATGACTTCGGTGGCGCGCGGGACCGGCACGGGATCGAGCGGGTGATCCCCTACCGCGACGGCAGGCGCCTCTACGACATCGACCGCGTCCGGGTGACGGTGGGCGGCAAGCACGCCAAGACGCAGATCGACCATGGGACGAGCACGCTGAAGATCCGGATCGGGGACGAAAACGTCAACGTCAAGGGGGTGAAGACCTACGCCATCGACTTCGACGTGGCGCGCGCTGATCCCGTACAAGGACCACGACGAGTTGTACTGGGACGCGATCGGCACCGGCTGGAGCGTACCGATCGACTCGGCGGCGGTGCGTGTGAGCGCCCCGGCGGCGCCGACGTACGCCGACTGCTTCGCGGGGCATGAGGGGACCCACGGCTCGTGCGGCGGCCGGACCGTCACGGGGAGCAGCGCGTCGTTCGTGCAGAGGCTCGGTGCGCACGAGGGCATCACGGTGAGGATCGGCCTGCCGAAGGGCGCCGCTCATGTGCCGCCACCGCACTACGCACGGCCCCGGTACGCGGTGACGTGGGTGGGGCACGCGGTGCTCGGCGCGGTGTGCGCGCTCCTGGCCGCCGCGTGGGGGTGGGTCCGTTGGCGGCGGCGTCCGCGCCCCGTTCCGGACCTGCTCGAGTTGGTGGGGCCTGCGGAGCTCCGGTACTTCCTGCCCCTGCGGAGGTCCAGCGAACGCGAGGCGATCCTGGTCGACCTCGCTGTCCGCGGCCATCTCCACATCCACGACGACGGGGAGAAGGTGACGCTGACCCGGCGCCCCGTCGAGGCGCCGCTTCGGTCGTATGAACAGGCATTTCTGGAAAAGCTGTTCGGATCCAGAAAGAAGGTGCGGGTCGGTGAGGCGCGGCGGAGTGACGTCGCGTCTCTGCAGCTCTCCAGCATGATTTACGCCGCCGTGTGCGACCGCAGGCTGGTCCGCAGGTTCGACCTGTACAACTGCGAATTGGTGCTGCGCACGCTGGGGTTCGTCGGCCTGCTGGCCGGCGCCCTCCTGGTCGTCGTGGACCTGTGGGGGAATTTCGACATGCGCGTGTTCTCCGTGGGCGACCTGACGGCGGTGGGGGTCGCGGTCCTCATCGCCGGAACGGTCGCGCTCATCGTTCAGGACCGGGTCGACAATCTCACCTTCGCCGGCGCGCGGCTCCGGGCGCTGCTGGAGGAATACGCGCCGGGCCGCCGGCTTGAACGACCGGATGGCGAGCGCCATCTGCCCTACGCAGTAGCGCTCCGATTCTGGTCGGCCGTGGAGCAGTTCGGTACCGCGTACGCCGATCGGCTCGACTGGTACACCTACAGCGGAGACGAGGCGGAGGCGAGCGACCGGTTCACCGCGCTCGGCTGGCTTTTCACGGCTTCCAGCGATGCCCCGACACGGTCGTCCAACGGTTACTGGTCCTATCCTTCTGGGCGCTCCTCCACGGGCTCGTACAGCGGATATTCGAGCACGTACACGCCTCCGTCGTACGGAGGCGGAGGCGGAGGCGGCGGTTACGTGGGCGGTGGTGGCGGCGGAGGCGGGGGCGGTAGCTGGTAGCCATGCGGCCCATGGCCAGGGATGCGGCACCGGGCGAGCAGCGCTATGCGTAGTCCGTAAAGGTTCCGATCACCTGGCACGTCCGGTCGTTCAAGGGGACGTCCGCGACGACGCGGCTGCGCGGGTCGTGTTCGTCGTTCGTCCACACGTTGGTCGCGGGGCCTTCGGGCAGGCGGCGTCCGAGGTCGCCGGCCACCGTCTGGAGATCGCGCACTTCGAGCGTGACGCTCTGTTTCCAGCGGACGCGCCGCAGATCATTGTCGGCGGCGAATTTCGCGACGGCCGGGCAGGGAACGGCGAAGGCGAGATGCAGGAAGTAGGGGCTGGAGTCGTTCCTGGTCATGTACCGCACGGAACTCATGGACGCGGGGAGGTGCAGTCTCAGGTCGCCGGCGGCCCGTTCGAGGGTGAGGCGCGGGTCGGAGCCCTTGACGGCGCGGGGGTCTCGGTTGCTTTCGGCGAGCGGTCCGTCCGACGTCGACAGCAGCGCGTAGCCCACCGTTCCGGCGGTCGCCAGAACCGCGACGCCGACGAGCGCCACGAGCGCGTAAAGCAGATGACGTGCTTTCACCGCTGGTATCCCGATGACCCGTAGACGTCGAAGTCGCGCGCCATGCCGACCGTATGGAGGTGGGAGATGTCGGGCTGCTTGACGGTGCCCACGAGTGGCGCCTTGAACGGCAGCCGTTGCTCGTCGGCGGTACCGAAGTTGTACCGCTTGTAGAACTCGACCGTGTAGTGGTTCCCTTCTCCGCGGACCCTGTACTGGTAGCCGTTGAAGGCGTAGTACATGTCCTGGTTCGTGCGGTAGTCGAAGTTGGCGCTCTTCCAGCCGGAGTCGAAGGTCCCGTCCCCCGGATGCTCCGCCAGGGTCTTCTCTATCTCCCGCCTCATCTCCGGACTGCGTTTCATGATCTCTTCCGGGTCGACATGCCGAGTGTCGCCGCTCCCGTCGAGCCAGTGGGACAGGAGCGTCGCCGCGGTCGGCCACTGCTTGGCGATGCCGCCGAGCGCGATCAACTCCATCTGCCCGTAGACCTTCCGGTCATGGGCGGTCGGCGGCTCGACGCCCCACGGCCGTCCGTAGTCCGTCACCGGCCACAGCGGCGGAGCATCGGACAACTCGGTCGGGAGGTCCTCCTTCCAGGCCCGCTCGGCGAAGAGCTTGGGAAGTTCGGCGGCGAGTTTCTGGTCGGTCTTGGTGGCGTTGTCGACCGCGGTCCGCATCGCGCCGCTGAGACGCTGGAGGGTGGCGTTCCACTGCCTGCGGCTCTCCGGGTCGTTGCGGTCCGCCCCCACGAGCGGCGGCATGGTGAGCGAACCGTCGTCGCCGACCCTGATGTGCAGGCTGTGCGCTTCATTGACCGCGTTCTGGAGGTCCTTCTGGGCCTGCCGGAATTCGTGTTCGGCCTGCGCGAGGGTGTTGTAGATGCTGAAGGCGCTGAACGCGGCGCGCTTCAG
The DNA here is from genome assembly GCF_040299565.1 of Spirillospora sp. NPDC000708. NCBI lineage: Bacteria > Bacillati > Actinomycetota > Actinomycetes > Streptosporangiales > Thermomonosporaceae > Spirillospora > Spirillospora sp. NPDC000708. The sequence goes on along the minus strand of NZ_JBEPCJ010000004.1, from coordinate 252,251 downwards.
CCGCTGCGCCTCCGGGGTGATCTCGCCTTTCGCGACCTGCGACGCGACGCCTTTCCAGCCGGAACGATCGATGCCCCGGACGACGTCGGTCTCGTAGACCTGCGCCGATCCCTGGAGGTATTTCGAATAGGTCAGCCATGCCTGGCCCGCCGTCTTGAGACCGTCCAGGCGGGCGTCCCTGAGCGAGGCGAAGTCGACCACGTCAGCCCTCCACGTGCCAGACCTTGTTGATGGCGCCTCTGATCTTGTCCTCCGCCCGGCGGTAGGCGGCGGCCGTCCTGGTGAGCCGCGGCCCGATGCCGTCGATGTGGTCGGCCATCGTCTTGCCGTTGGCGTGCCAGGAGTCGACGAGCGCGCCCAGTTGCCCGGCCGAGCCGAACCCCTTGAGGTCCTTGGCCGCGGCGTCGGTCGGACGCCCCGCCTTGCCGAGGCCGGTCCGCACGAAATCCGCGACGACGCCGCACGCCCGCGCGCCGGACTCGAGCTCTTCCAGCTGCCGGTACTCGAGCTTTCCGGGGTCGTCCAGGATCGGGGCGAGGTAAGGAGGGACCTGGGCCGCGGGCGGCGACGGCTTTCCGGGATTGAGCAGTTTCTCCAGACCAGACGGATCGGACATGTCCTCCGGACTCCTCCCGTCACGCGCCACCGTCCGCCGTGGGGTGGACACCGACGCCCGGTCAAGGATGGCGCGACTCCGGCAATGTCACATGATCAGCCAATTTATCAGCTTCGCCTTTGCCTGGGCAGAGGGCGCCCGATTCATCGGATCCATCTGGTCGGACGCAGTTGACCCGGCTGTCAAGGGGAAGAATTCACCTAATGCGCCGGGCAGTGCGCACTCCGCGTGAACCGGAGCCTTCGATGAGAAGGTGCCCGCGCCGCACTCAAGACGGAGCGAATGGGCGGCGAAGAGTGCGCTGCCCCGGAGGCCCGTCTCTGTGCGTGTTCGAGAAGTTGGTCTGGGCCGGTGTGGCGGCGTGATGTTGTGCACCGGTACGTGCAGGGTGTGGCGATGGCTCGGACGTCGCGTCACCCCTCGGACCTGACGGACTCACGCTGTGGCTTCCTGCCCGCAGCGGCACCGGCGAGCCGGGGAGCGATGCGCGACCGGGTCCGCCACACGATCGCGGCGGTGCTGGCGGCCGCTGCACTGGCCTCAGGGTGCGGCGTGCGGCCGACCGGCGTCGTCAGCGCGGGCAGCCTGCCGGTCGCCGAGGGGCGCAGCATGACGATGACGCTCTACCTGGTGGCCGGGGACAAGCTGGTCCCGGTCACCCGCCGGGGGCTGGCCGGCCACCCGATGCTGCCGCTCGTCCAGCTGAGGATCCCGGTCACCGCGCAGGAGAGCCGCAAGGGCCTGCACACCGAGGTGCCCCACACGGAGGACATATCGGGATACGTGGTGCAGGCTTCCAGGGTGCTCGTCGCCTCGGTGACCGGCATCGACATCGGGCCGGGCGGACTGAAAGCGGGCGGCGACTGGAGCCGCGTCGCGCTGGGGCAGCTGGTGTGCACCGCGCAGGCCGTTCCCGGGGTGTCGCGGGTGAAGGTGGAGGACGCGCTCAACCCCGACACCGAGTCGGCGACGCTGACCTGCGACGACTTCTCCGGCCTGCTCGCCGGCTGACCCGGCTCTCGCTCGTGCCCGTTCGAGAAGGATCCCGTCCGGTGACGACTTCTCCGGCCTACGCGTCAGAGGGCGTTCATGAGGCGGTGGACGGCTTCGGCGAGGGCGGCGACCGGCGCCACGCGCGCGGCGAGGCGGGCGAGCGCGTTGTCGCGGCGTTCGGTGTCGCCGTCGTCGGCCTCCGCCTCCTCCCGCGCGTCGGCCAGGTCGCGGCGGGCGCGGCGGGCGTCGGGGAGCGCGGCCTCGTGCTCGTCGATCAGCGCGGCGACGCGGTCGAAGAGGTCGGTGCTCGCGGACGGCGCGGGCGCGCGCTGCACCTGCGACACGTTGCGTCCCATGGCGACCTGGCCGCCGATCTGCGCGCCGTCGCCGATGTACATGTTGCCGGACATGCCGTCTCCCCTGGTCAGCCCGCGGCCTCCTGGCGGACGTCCCCGCCGGGCGCGAACCCGAGCTGGCCGTTCACCGTGCCGCCGTTCATGATGAGCGAGTTGCTGATGATCGACGCCGTCTCGGTGCGGTAGTCGGAGACGTCGATGTTGCGGTCGTGCTGGAGGTGGTCGAGGAGGGCGCCCATGACGCGGCGCTCGATCAGCCGGGTGTGCTTGTTGACGTCCAGTTCCTGGAGGAAGGTCGTGAACGCCGGTTCCGCGGCGCGTTCCCGGACGGACATGCGGGCGCCGTAGTCGAAGGCGAAGAACCGCCGCCGGTGCCGCTCCGCGCCCTGCTGGAAGATCTCGGCCCACGGCACCGCCGCGACCAGCCGCGGCGGCCCCGCGATCGCCTCGCCGACGGCGGCGGCGCCGCCCTGCCGGAGCGCCTCCAGGACGACCTCCGCCGGGGTGAAGGACGGCAGCACGTCCACCAGCTTGAAGTCCTTGCGGATCGGCGGCAGCGCGTTGCACACGAACTGCGCGTAGAGCATGCGGCCCTGCACCGCGAGGTAGAGGAAGCCGGTGATCTGCACGCCCTCGTCCCTGGCCGGCACGACGTGCCACCGCCCGTCGTCCGTCACGGAGGCGGCGTGGGCCTCGACGGTGATCCGCTGGTAGCAGCGGAGGTCCGCCTGCGGATTGCGGACGAGCACCTCGACCGCGGCCTGCGACGCCTTCGAGAACGGCCGCCACGTGTTCGGATCGATGAGCGGATGCCCCTCGTACCGCACGCCGGGGTGCGCCGGGCCGAACGGGCGGCGGCCCTGCACGCACTCGCCCTCGGCGACGACGTGGTCGTTGACCAGCAGGTCGACGGACTCGTTGGGCGGCAGGTCGTCGCGCATCGCGGTCAGCCTCCGCTCGATGGCCGCGCGCATGTCGACGGGGTCGACGGCCAGGGCCGGACGGTCCGCCCGCGCCGGGCGGACCCGGTCAAGTTCGATGACCAGCGACCAGACGCGGGTGCGCTTGTCGTCGACCTTCCCCGAGCCGACGAACGGGTTCTGCCGCGAGTACAGCGTGACGTTCCCGTACTGGGCGGCGCCGACCCGGTCGATGCGGTCGCTCCGGGCCTGCGAGCGCACCCTCGGCACGGCGACGGGGGCGTCCGGCCCCAGCGACCGCAGCAGCCAGACCACCGCGAGCCGGTGCACGAACGAGATCCCGAGGAGCAGCGCGAACAGCCCCAGGCCGCCGATGAACCAGTGGTCGTGGCGGACGGGCTCGGCGAACCCGTCGCCGCCCGCCTCAAGGCCCGGCCCGCTCGTCGCCTTCAGCATCGTCGTGCCGATGTACAGCAGCAGCGGGCCGCCGGCGACGGGAAGCGCGATGGTGACGGCGGTCTGGAACCGTCCGGCGCGCTTCGGCAGCACGGCCAGGGCGACGGCGAGCAGCGTCAGCGTCCCGAGCACCAGCAGGGTGACCTGCCACGACAGCACCAGCCCGACCACGATCGCGGCGGTGATCATGGTGTCCCGGACCAGCCGCATCTCCCGGGCGTGCAGGCAGTGCGCCAGCACCGGCCGCAGGTCGAACCCGTAGGACGGGACGACGGCGCGATGCTGGTCGTACAGGAACTCCTTGATGATCTCCTTGGACAGCGCCTCGTCCCGGTAGGCGGCGCAGCACAGATAGCGCGTCGCGTTCTGCATGCGGACGCGCTGCCCCGGCGTGTGCGTGAAATAGCCCCGCAGCGTCCGCACGACCCCGTCGTCGTCAGCCGGCATCTGCACTCCCGTGAGCGGTGTGGGCGGGCGGACGCTCAGTGAACTACGCGTGACGGACCGGGCACAACCGGCTTTACCCGGGATCATGCGAAGCGTTATACGGCCGGTGGAGTGTCCAGAGCCGGACATAGTGGTAAAGCTTCAATAATCGGGGCGAGGCTTTTCCAGAAATGGCTCTGTTGAGGGCCTGTGCGCGCCGGTCACCCGTGTGGGGTCGCGACGCGGGTGGTGAAGGAGCCGTGGAAGCCCATCGGGATGTGGTGGCGCAGGTGGGCGACGGCGAGCGGCTCGGCCTCGACGTCCCGGGCATCGAGGACGAGCAGCCGTGAGCGGTGCTCGTCCGGGTCGTAGGCGAGGGTCAGGAGCCAGCCGTCGCCTTCGTCCGCGTCGGGGCCGCGGGGCACGAACACCGGCTCGCCGAAACCGTGCCCGGCCGGCAGTTCGTGGGTCGTCCGGCGGCCCGCGACGTGGTCGTAGGCGTGAATGCCCGTGCTGGATTTCGTCCGGCCGGCGAAATAGGTGTAGCGGTGCGGATTGCCCGCCTGCCGGACGTCGGCGTGCGGCAGTTCCATGGGCCCGTTGCACACCTCTTGCTCTTCGACGCTTCCGGACGGGGAGACGCGATAGCGCATCAGCGCGTCGCCCCACGGGAAGTCGCTGGTGCGGAATTCGCGGAACCTCGTGGCCACCTGGTCCCAGTCGGCGAAGCGGACGAACTCCACGACCACGTCGTCACCGTCCTCGAAGGCGTTGACGAAATGGAAGCCGAGCAGGGCGTCGTGCTCGATGACCCGCGCTTCGCCGCCGTCGCGGGGGACGATCGCGAAGCACGTCGGACGGTGCGGCTCGTAGGTCAGGGCGTCCGCTATCGATCCGGTTCCGAGCAGGATCGGCGCCGCCTTCGGGATCACCGGGTTGATGACGAACACCAGATACCGGCGGGTGAGCGCGAAGTCGTGGTTCCACGGACTGTAGGGCAGCGATATCCGCGGCATGTGGTGCAGCTTCCCGTTCGGATCGACCCGGTAGCAGCGCAGGCTCCGCAGCCGCGTGAAGTCCATTCCGAAGTTGAACAGCTCGCCGGTCACCGGGCAGCGCGACGGGTGCGCGGAGAAGGCCGACATCAGTTTCAGCCGCCCGTCGAACGAGTGCTCGCCGAGCGTCTCCAGGCTGTCCGGGTCGAGCCGGTAGGGCCGTCCGCCCTCCCATAGCGCGAGCAGTTGGCCGCCGTGCAGAACCACGCCGGTGTTGGCGACGTTCGCCGGCGGGCGGAGCATATTGCCGAGCACCCCGCCCGGCCGCTGGGTACCGAGGCCCCGCAGTCCGGCCCGCCCTTTCCGCTGCCCATAGCGGTAATGCCTCGTCCTTACGTACCGGTTCCGGTAATGGATCCGACCGTCCCCGGGGAACGCGAACAGCGACAGCATTCCGTCGCCGTCGAAAATGTGGTCGAGCAGGGTCTCGCCGACCTGCCAGCGCCCTGGGCCATTGCGGTACAGCGTCCCGACCAGGCCGTCGGGAAGGCGCCCGTCGATCTCGTCGATCTCGTAGTCGTGCTCCTCGGCGAGCGCATCGTAGAGCCCATGCCACGCCTCGGCGCCCTCGGTCGCTGCGGCCACGTCCGACTCCTCACCCGAAGAGGTCCCCGGTCGAGGAAGCGTGCCACACCGCCGGTACGTAGTTCAATGCCTAACGACTACGGCCCACCAGGCAACTCCCCTCATGGTCGCGGAGCGTCTACTCGGTGCGGGTTCGGGGGCGGGGAGAGAGGGCGGCGCGGAGGACGCCGCCGATGCCCTTGGCGGAGGCGGCGAGGAAGGTCGTCCAGTCGAAGTAGTCGCGCCACAGGGTGATGAGGCCGTCGTGGACCTCGAAGGTGCCGCAGACCCAGAACTCGGCGCGCCACGCGCCCGCCTCGAGGACGTCGGTGCGCTCGGTGAGGACGACGGGGCCGTTCGCGGCGATGTTGTGCACGCGGGCCTCGAACCCGGTGCCGTAGCGGGTCATGGCACGCAGCGTCTTCTCGACGGCGGGGAGCCCGCGCGCGGGCGGCAGCGGGACGTTCTGGTAGACCATGCCCGGGGCGGCTAGGGCGAGGGCCCGGTCGACGTCGAGGGCCTCGAGGGCGGAGAGGAACTCGCGGACGATCTGGATCTCGGTCATGGACGACCACGGTACTTGAGGGGATACGCCACAATCGGGGCCATGCTGTTCGGCATTCTGGGGCCGGTCGAGGTCCGTGGCGGCGAGGCGGAGACCGTGCCGGTGGGGGGTCCGCGGGTGCGGGCGCTGCTGGCGATGCTGGCCCTGGACGCGGGGCGCCTCGTGACGGGCGAGCGGCTCATCGACGGGCTCTACGGGGAGGAGCCGCCGGCCGGGGCGGCCAACGCGCTGCAGTCGCAGGTGTCGCGGCTGCGGCGGGGCCTGGGCGACGCCGCGCTCGTCGAGGGGCATCCCGCCGGGTACCGGCTGCTCGCCGACCGGGACGCGGTGGACGTGCACCGGTTCGAGGCGCTGGCCCGCGACGGCCGCCGCGCGCTCGGGACGGGCGACCACGTGCGGGCGGCCGCGCTGCTGCGGGAGGCGCTGGAGCTGTGGCGCGGCCCGGCGCTGGCGGACGTGCGGTCGGCGCCGTTCGCGGAGGCGCAGGCGGCGCGGCTGGAGGAGGCGCGGGCGGCGGTCGCCGAGGACCACGCGGAGGCGCGGCTGGCGCTCGGCGAGTTCGACACCGTGATCCCGGAGCTGCGCGACCTGCTGGACGAGCGGCCGCTGCGAGAGCGCGCGCGGGCGCTGCTGATGCGGGCGCTGTACGGGGCCGGGCGGCAGGCCGAGGCGCTGGAGGCGTTCGAGGACGGCCGGCGCGTCCTCGCCGACGAGCTGGGCGCCGACCCCTCGCCGGAGCTGGCGGAGGTGCACATGGCGATCCTCCGCGGCGATCTCGAGGAGCCCGCGGCGGCGGAGGCGGAGAACGTCCGGCTGAACCTGCCCGCGCAGTTCACCAGCTTCGTCGGCCGCGACGACGAGGTCCGGCGGGTGGGGGCGATGCTGGCCGGGGGCCGGCTCGTGACGCTGCTCGGGCCGGGCGGCGCGGGCAAGACGCGGCTGGCCGTCGAGGCGGCGGCGCGCGAGGACGGCGAGGTCTGCTTCGTCGACCTGGCGCCCGTCGACCGGGCCGAGGTGAGCCGAGCGGTGCTCGGGGCGCTCGGGCTGCGCGAGGCCGGGATGATGGCGGGCCCCGGCGAGCGCCCGGCCGACGCGGCGGAGCGGCTGGTCACGGCGCTGAGCGGGCGGCGGATGCTGCTCGTCCTGGACAACTGCGAGCACGTCGTCGCGACCGTCGCGCCGCTGGCGCACCGGCTGCTGAGCGCCTGCCCGCTGCTGCGGGTGCTGGCCACCAGCCGGGAGGCGCTCGCCATCACCGGGGAGGCGCTGTGGCCGCTGCCGCCGCTGGCGCTGCCGCCCGAGGGCACGCCCGCCGCGGAGGTCGTCCGGTACCCGGCGGTGCGGCTGTTCGCCGACCGGGCCGCGGCGGCCCGCCCCGACTTCGCGGTCGACGAGGCCAACGTGGACGCGGTGCTGCGGATCTGCGGGGCGCTCGACGGGCTGCCGCTGGCGATCGAGCTGGCGGCGGCGCGGCTGCGGTCGCTGCCGGTGGAGCAGGTCGCGAACCGGCTGGACGACCGGTTCCGGCTGCTGTCGCGCGGCAACCGGACGGCGGCGCCCCGGCACCAGACGCTGCGCGCCGTCGTCGAGTGGAGCTGGGAGCTGCTGGACGAGGAGGAGCAGACGCTCGCGCGGCGGCTGACGGTGTTCTCCGGCGGGCTGACGCTGGAGGCCGCCGCGGTGGTCTGCGACCTGGACGACGTCGACGAGCTGCTCGTCGAGCTGGCCGACAAGTCGCTGCTGCAGAGCGACGGGACCCGGTACCGGATGCTCGACACCGTCCGGGCGTTCTGCGCCGAGCGGCTCGCGGAGGCCGGCGAGGACGAGCGGTTCCAGCGGGCGCACGCCGCGTACTTCCTCGACCTGGCGCGGCGCGCGGAACCGCACCTGCGCGGCGCCGAGCAGCTGGAGTGGCTCGGGCTGCTGGCCGCCGACCACGGCAACCTGCACGCGGCGCTGCGCCGCAGCGTCCGCCTCGACACCGTGCTCGCGCTGCGGCTGGTCGCGGCGCTGTCGTGGTACTGGTGGCTGCGCGGGCGGATCGAGGGCGCGTCGATCTCGTCCGAGCTGCTGGACGTCGTGGGCCTCGACCCGCCGGAGGGGTGCGAGGAGGAGTACGTCCTGTGCGTGATGAACGCGGTGTCGGCGGGGGCGACGGGCGACCGGGCGCAGACCTGGCTGGACCGCGCCGAGACGCTGCTGCACGGCATCCACCGGGTGCTGACCTACCCGTCCACGATCGTGCAGTACGCGCTCACCGCCGGGCCGAGCCGGACGCAGTTCGCGGTGTTCGCGATGCACGTCGGCCAGGACCCGTGGGCGCAGGCGCTGATCCACATGAGCGACGGGTTCCTGCGCCAGTTCAGCGGCGAGATCGACCGTGCCGAGGAGGCGTGCACCGCGGCGGTCGCGAAGTTCCGGGAGTGCGGCGACCGGTGGGGCACCGCGAACTCCCTCGACCCGCTCGCCCAGATCGCCGACTGGCGCGGCGACCGGGAGCGGGCGCTGGAGCTGCTGGACGAGGCCCTCGAACTGACGGGGCAGCTCGGCGCGCTGGAGGACACCGCCGACCTGCTGTACCGGCGCGCGGAGGTCCTTATCCATGCCGGCGACCCGGACGGCGCCGCCGGCGAACTGGAGCGCGGCATCGAGCTGGCGCGCCGTGCGGGCGCCCCCGACAAGGTCGCGGGCGGGTACAACGGGCTCGCGGGGATCGCGCGGACCCGCGGCGACCTCGCCGAGGCGCGGCGGCTGTACGAGACGGCGCTGACCCAGTACGCCTCGGAGCGGTTCATCGCGCGGGCGGCGCGCGGGACGGCGCTCGTCGGGCTCGGCTGGGTCGCCGCCGCCGAAGGCGACGCCGCGCGGGCGCGGGAGCTGTTCGGGGAGGCGCTGACCATCTCGTCCGACCACCCGATCTTCACCTACCAGGCCGGTGCCGCGGTCGGGCTGGGCGGCGCCGCGCTCGCCGAGGGCGACGCCGAGCGCGCGGCGCGGCTGGCGGGCGTCGCGGCGCGGCTGCGGGGGCCGCAGGTCCCCGGGGACGCCGACGCCGACCGGGTCGAGGCGGGCGCCAGGGCCGCGCTCGGCGACGCCCGCTACGACGCCGCCTACGCCGAGGGCGCCGCCCTCACCCGCGACGAGGCCCTCGCGATGCTCGACGTCGGCGCCGGCCTCCCGTCGCCCGGCTCCTGGCGGGAGCTCACCGCCGACTGACCCGCCTCCACGGACCCGGTCGTACGCCGCTGACGGTTCGCGCGCACGGCCGCGCCCGGGACGGTCAGCGGACGGTGCGCGCCCCGTCAGCGCGCCCCGCGAACCTTGCGGACATGTACTCCTCAGCCCGCAAATGGGGCACGTTCGCGATCTGCTGCCTGCTCGCCATCGTGCCGAACATCGACCTGACCGCCCTCAACCAGGCCATCCCGCACCTGAGCGCCGACCTGCACCCGTCGGCGACGCAGATCCTGTGGATCGCCGACGCCTACGGGTTCGCGCTCGCCGGACTGCTGATCACCATGGGCGGGATCGGCGACCGGATCGGGCACAAGAAGCTGCTGCTGACGGGCACCGCGCTGTTCGCCGTCGCGTCCACCGTGACCGCGTACGCGCCGAGCGCCGAGCTGCTGATCGCCGCGCGGGCGCTGCTCGGCGTCGCCGGCGCGACGCTGATGCCGTCCGGGCTGTCGCTGATCCGCCGGGTGTTCAGCGACCCGAAGGAGCGGACGATGGCGATCGGCGTCTTCAGCGGCATCGGCGGCCTCGCCGTCGGCCTCGGGCCGGTCATCGGCGGCGCGCTGCTGGACCACTTCTGGTGGGGCTCGGTCTTCCTGATCAACGTGCCGATCATGGCCGTGGCGTTCGTCGCCGGGGCCTTCGTCCTGCCCGAGACGCGCTCCGCCGTGACCGGGCGGCTGGACCTCGTGAGCGTGCCGCTGTCGATCGCCGGCGTCCTCGGCCTGGTGTACGCGGTCAAGGAGGCGGCGGCGCACGGCGTGGACGAGCCCCGGGTGGCGGTCGCCGCGGTGGTCGGCGCCGCCGCGCTGGCCGCGTTCTGGATCCGGCAGACCCGGATCGCCGAGCCGCTGATCGACGTCCGGCTGTTCCGCCGCGCCGCGTTCTCCGGCTCCGTCGGCACCAACATGTTCGCGATGTTCGCCCTGGTCGCCCAGTCGCTGATCTTCTCGCTGTTCTTCCAGCTGGCGCTCGGCTGGTCGCCGCTCAAGGCCGGCCTCGCCGGGCTGCCGGGCGCCGCGGGCGCCATGGTCGGCGGCGCCGCCCTCGCCCCGCCGCTGATCAACGCCCTGGGCCGCGCCCGCGTCGTCGCGATCGGCATGCTGGTCGCCGCCGGCGGGTTCTCCCTCTTCGTCACCGTCGGCCTCGACAGCGGCTACTGGGTGATGCTGGCGGGGATGCTGATGTCCGGCATGGGGATGGGCATGGCGCTGACCACGACCGCCGACACCGTCCTCGCGTCGGTCCCGAAGGACCGCTCCGGCGCCGCGTCCGCGATCTCCGAGACGGCCACCGAGCTGGGCGGCGCCCTCGGCATGGCGATCCTCGGCAGCGTCCTGAACGCCGTCTACCGCGACTCCCTGCACCTTCCGGCGAACGTCCCCGCCCCCGCCGCGTCCGCGGCCCGCGACTCCCTCGCCGGCGCCTTCGAGGCCGCGTCCGCCCTGCCCGCCAGGGTCGGCGGCCCGCTCCTCGGCGCCGCCCGCGACGCCTTCGTGGACGGCATGCACGGCGCCCTGGTCTGCAGCGCGGGCCTCGCCGCCCTGGTCGCGGTCTTCGCCCTGGTCACCCTCCGCTCCGTCCCCAAGGTCATCCCCGACGACGCCCCCGCCGAGCCCCCCGCCCCGGCCCCCGTCCAGAACACCCGGTAACCCATGCCGGCCCGTGCGGCCCGGTCCCTCTCCAGGGGCCGGGCTTCCCCATTTGGAAAAAGTGATATCACTTTGCTATGTTAGTGATACTCACGGAGGAGGTGGCCGGCGTGGTGGACGCTGGGGCGAAGGTGGAGATGCCGCGGCCGCGGGTCGAGGAGCGGGCGGCGCGGGACCGCGGCGGGTGGCCGATGCTGGGGCTGGCCGTGGTCGTGGTGCTGGTGGGGGTCGCGGCGCTGGTGGCCGGGGTCAACGGGACGGGCGCGGCGTCGGTCGCCGGGGTCGCGGCGGGGATCGTGCTGATCATCGTCGGGATCGTGCTGGCGCTGGGGCTGACGCCGGTCGCGCCGGGCGAGGCTCGGGTGCTGCAGCTGCTGGGGCGGTACAAGGGGACGGTCCGCGAGGACGGGCTGCGGTGGGTGAACCCGCTGACGGACCGGCGGAAGGTGTCGACCCGGATCCGCAACCACGAGACGGGCCTGGCGAAGGTCAACGACCTGGACGGCAACCCGATCGAGATCTCGGCGGTGGTCGTGTGGCAGGTGCGCGACACCGCGCGAGCGGTGTTCGAGGTGGACGACTTCGTGGAGTTCGTGGCCTTCCAGACCGAGGCGGCCGTCCGGCACATCGCGGGCAGCTTCCCCTACGACGCGGCGGAGCGGACGTCGCTGCGCGACAACGCCGACGAGATCACCGGGCGGTTGTCGGAGGAGCTGCGGCAGCGGGTCGCCTCGGCGGGCGTGGACATCGTGGAGTCGCGGATCACCCGGCTGGCGTACGCGCCGGAGATCGCGCAGGCGATGCTGCGCCGGCAGCAGGCGGGCGCGGTCGTCGCGGCGCGGGAGCGGATCGTGGACGGGGCGGTCGGCATGGTGCAGCGGGCGCTCGACCGGCTGGACGAGGAGGACGTCGTGGAGTTGGACGAGGAGCGCAAGGCGGCGATGGTCAGCAACCTGCTGGTCGTGCTGTGCGCCGACCGGGACGTGCAGCCGGTCGTGAACACCGGCACGCTCTACCAGTGACCGCGGGCAGTGGCGACCGAGCGCAAGAAGATCCTGCTGCGGCTCGACCCGGCGGTGCACGACGCGCTGGCCCGGTGGGCCGGGGACGAGCTGCGCAGCACGAACGCGCAGATCGAGTTCCTGCTGCGGCAGGCGCTGGCCGACGCCGGGCGGATGCCGGGGTCGGCGGGACGGATGCGGCGGCCGGGCCGGCCGCGCAAGGCGCCCGGCGAGCAGGGGGCGCCGGACGTGCAGGGGGCACCGGGCGAGCGGGGCTCGGGGCGGGGTGAAGGCGAGGGGTAGGGGATGGTCGAGGTTCCGGAGACGCTGCCGGCGAGGATGTACCTGCTGGCCTACGACCTGCGCAAGCAGCGGATGACGGCGCGGGGCGCGCGGCTCGGGTACGTGCTGCGGGGTGCGGCGCTGACCGAGCTGTTCCTGGACGGGCGGCTGGAGGAGCGGCGGGGCAGGCCGGTGCCGGGCACGCCCGGCGAGGACCCGTACGGGCTGGTGGCGCAGATCTCGGCGTCGAAGCCGCGGCCCTGGCACCACTGGGTGCGCAGGGAGGCCCGGTCCGCGGTCCGGACGGTGCGCGACGAGCTGGAGCGGGGCGGCTGGATCCGGGTGCGGGGGCGCCGGGTGCTGGGTCTGTTCCCGGCCGAGGAGGTCACCGTCCGGGACCCGCGGGTGGTGAAGCAGCTGTGGGGCGGGGCGTCGTCGGCGCTGCGGGGGCGTCCGGTGGCTCACGTGAACAGCTACGACGCGGCGGCAGTGGCGCTGGCGGCGGCGGGCGAGCTGAAGTCGGTGCTGCCGGGGTCCGAGCGGCGGCGGCACAAGCGGCGGATCGCGGAGCTGACGGCGCGGTCGGGCCCGGCGGCGCCGGCGGTGAGCAAGGTGATCCGGTCGCAGCGGGCCGCGATGGCGGCGGGCGCCGCGTCGGCCGGCTCCTGACCCGATCCGCGTTCAGCTGCGGCGTGCCTCCCTCGCGAGGGCGGCACGCCGCGCGTCGGCGGTCACTCGATGACGAGCTCGACGGGGATGTTGCCGCGGGTGGCGTTGGAGTAGGGGCAGACCTGGTGGGCGCGCTCGACCAGCTCGCGGCCGTTCTCCAGGCCGTCGGGGAGCTCGACGCGCAGCACGACGCTGAGGCCGAAGCCCTTCTCGACGCTGCCGCCGATGCCGACCTCGGCGGTGACGGAGACGTCGCGGACGTCCTGGCGGGAGCCGCGGGCGACGGCGCCGAGGGCGCTGGCGAAGCAGGCGGCGTAGCCGGCGGCGAACAGCTGCTCGGGGTTGGTGCCGGCACCGCTGCCGCCCATCTCGCGCGGCGGGGCGAGGGTCAGGTCGAGGCGCCCGTCGGAGCTGACGGCGCGCCCCTCCCGCCCGTTGGCGGTGGCGACGGCGGTGTAGTGGGTGTCCATGCCGGTCCCTTCGATTGGTTGCCTCCAATTCAATTTGACACACTTAAAGTCGGTCCAGTGCGGAGACCTACAAACTTCCAAGGGTCGAACTTGTAACGGCCCACCACCGCCGGGGCGGGGGCGGGCGCCATAGCGTTCTCGGACATGGACCCCGAACGCGTTGTCTATCCCCTGATGAAGTACGTCGTTCTCGGACCCGCGATGCGGGTGGCCTTCCTCCCCCGGGTGAGCGGCCTGCGGAACGTCCCGCGGACGGGGCCGGTGATCCTGGCGGCCAACCACCTGGCGTTCATCGACTCGTTCGTGCTGCCGCTGATCGTGCCCCGGCGGGTCCACTTCCTGGGCAAGCACGAGTACTTCACCGGGACCGGCGTGAAGGGCCAGGCGACCGCGACGTTCTTCCGCGGCGTCGGCGCGATCGCGGTGGACCGCTCGGGCGGGCGGGCCGCGCTCGACGCGCTCGACACCTGCGCGTCCGTGCTGGAGCGCGGCGACGTCTTCGCGATCCACCCCGAGGGGACCCGGTCGCCGGACGGGCGGCTCTACCGGGGCCGGACGGGGGTGGCACGGCTGGCGATGCGCACCGGCGCGCCCGTCGTGCCGGTGGCCATCAAGGGCACCGACCGGGTGCAGCCGCGCGGGCAGGTCGTCCCGAAGCCGGGCCGCATCGAGGTCCGGATCGGCGAGCCGATGCGGTTCGCGGGACGCGACGCCGGGATGCCGCGCGGCAAGGTCGCCCGGGTCGTCACCGACGAGATCATGGAGGCGATCCAGAGCCTGTCGGGGCAGGAGTACGTGGACGACTACGCGCCGCGCCCCGCCGACACCCCCTGAAAAACCGGTCGTGGCGCCGGCCCGGGCGCCGGTACGGTCCCGGTCCATGGACGAGCGGTTCGGACGGTACCTGAACGTCGTCGACGTCGAGGCGACGTGCTGGGAGCGCAAGGCGCCCGGACAGGTGAACGAGATCATCGAGATCGGGCTGTGCGTCGTCGACCTGGAGGAGCGGCGGCGCATCGCGAAGCACCGGGTCCTGGTGCGGCCGGAGCGGTCGGTGGTCAGCGCGTTCTGCACGGAGCTGACCGGGCTGACCCAGGAGGAGGTCGACGGCGGCATCTCCTTCGCCGAGGCGTGCGCGCTGCTGGAGCGCGAGCACCGGTCCCATTACCGGGCCTGGGCGAGCTGGGGCGACTACGACCGCAAGCAGTTCGAGCGGCAGTGCGCCGGGGGCGTCCGGTACCCGTTCGGGCGGCGGCACACCAACGCCAAGGCCGCCTACTCCGCCGCGCACGGGCTGCCGCGCCGGCTGGGCATGGCGGGGGCGCTGCGGCACGCGGGGCTGCCGCTGGAGGGCCGGCACCACTCCGGCGCCGACGACGCGTGGAACATCGGCGCGCTCGTCCTCGACATCGTGGGACGCGGCGCCTGGCCGGACGGGACGGGTGCGACGCAGGGGACCGGAGGGGCCGGCGGGCCCGGTCTCCGCTGAGACGGGGGTTTGAGCGCGGGGCCCAGGGCACCCATCAAGGAGACGGACGCCGGAGACGACGGAGACGCGACATGGACATCAGCCTGGACCTCCTGCTCCCCCGGGAGACGGCGAGCGTCCCCGCGACGCGCAAGATCCTCGACGCGTCGCTGCAGGCCCTCGGGGTGGCCGAGGACATCCGGGACGACATCGAGGTGATGCTGACCGAGGCCTGCACGAACGTCATCAAGCACGCACGGCACGGCGACGACTACACGGTGCGCGCCCTGATCCACGACGACCGCTGCGTGATCAAGGTGATCGACTCGGGCCGGGGGTTCGACGCCGAGCGGATCCCGGAACCCGACCCGGTCTCGGAGGCCGGCCGCGGCCTGATGATCATGCGGTCGCTGGCCGACGACGTGCGGTTCGACTCCTACCCGGAGGACGGCGCGCTTGTCGCGCTGGAGAAGCACCTGGACTACGCCGCCGGCAGCATCGGCGGCCGGCTGGCCGAGCGGACCCCGCAGAGCTGACCCGAGCACCGAAGACCGGAGCCGCGAAGACCAGAGCGCCGAGGACCAGAGCGCCGAGGACCAGGGCGGCATGGAGCGGAGCGGTCGGCCGGCGCGGGCGGGGAACCGGAGACGGCCCCCCGCCCGCGCCCGTCTACCGCTCGACCCGGAGCACGGCCACCGCGACCAGCAGCGCCGCGGCGGCGAACCCCGCGCCGGTCGCGAACGCGGCGTCCATGTCGTGCAGGAGCGCGGCCGTGCCGGCGTGCCCCGACCCGTACACCGTGACCATCACGGCCGACCCGAGCGACCCGCCCGACCACAGCATCGTCTGCGCGACGCCGGACGCGGCGCCGGAGTCGGCGGGCTCGACGCTGCCGAGGATCGTCGCGTTCAGCGGCATGATCGACAGGCCGCCGCCCGCGCCCATCAGCATGAACGGGCCGAGCACCCCGGCGGCGTACCCGTCGCCGGGCGAGAGCCGCGTCAGCCACAGCAGCCCGGCCAGCGCGCACGCCATCCCGGCGATGACCAGGACGCGGGCGCCGAACCGCTGCAGCAGGCGCGGCGCGGCCCGGACCGTCGCGAACTGGAGCCCGACGAACGGCAGGAACGCGGCGCCGGCCTTGAGCGGCCCGTAGCCGAGGACCTGCTGGAGGTACAGGGTGCAGAAGAAGAACGCGCCGAAGTTCGCCCCGACCAGCAGCAGCTGGCACAGGTAGGACGCGGCGCGGTCGCGTCCGGTGAGCAGCCACAGCGGCATGATCGGCTGCGCGGTGCGCGCCTCCACGGCGACGAACCCGGCGAGCAGGACGGCGGCGGCGCCGAACGCGGCGAGCGCCCGGCCGTCGCCCCAGCCGTCCGAGCCGACCCGGATCAGCGCGTAGACCAGCGCGGTCATGCCGGTGGTGGCGAGGACGGCGCCGGCCGCGTCGAAGCGTCCGGGGCGGCGGGCCGTCTCGGTGAGCACGCGCGGGGCGACCAGCGCCAGCGCGATACCGACCGGCACGTTGACGAAGAAGACCAGCCGCCAGGACGCCGCCTCGGTGAGCACGCCGCCGACGAGCATGCCGACGGCGGCGCCGGCGCCGGTCACGGCGGAGAAGACGCTGAGCGCGCGGACCCGCGCCCGCCCCTCGAAGTTGGTGGCGATCAGCGCCATCGCGCTGGGCGCGGCGACGGCGGCGGCGACGCCCTGCGCGGCGCGCGCGGCCAGCAGCCACCACGCCGCGTTCGCGAACCCGCCGAGCAGCGACGCGGCGGTGAACAGCGCGACGCCGGCGGCGAACGTGCGGCGGCGGCCGAACACGTCCCCGGCGCGCCCGCCGAGCAGCAGCAGGCCGCCGAATGCGAGCATGTAGGAGTTCTGGACCCAGGCGAGTCCACCGGTCGACAGCCCGAGGCCCGCCCGGACGTCGGGGAGCGCGATGGTGACCACGGAGGTGTCGAGGCCGATCATGAGCTGGCAGCCCACGATGACGGCGAGGACGACGCCTGGACGATGATGGACGCGGGGGCCGGCCGGCGGAGCGGTGGGCTCCTCCGGCGCGGCCGTACGACCGTGCGGTGCGGCGGGCACGGCGAACCTCCGGAACGGAATTTAGGGAACGGCGAAGTACACTATGTGGGGAACGTACCACCGATCGGCGAGGAAGAGAACGTTCGCGTTCACTATTTTCGGGAGCATGCGGTGACCCCGGCCACCCGCAGGCGCGGCGACGCCCTCGAGGCGGCGATCTTCGACGCGGTGTTCGAGCAGCTCGAAGCGGTCGGCTACCGGAAGCTGACCATGGAGGGCGTCGCGTCCGCGGCCCGCACCGGCAAGGCCGCGCTCTACCGGCGCTGGTCGTCCAAGGACGAGCTCATCACCGACGCCCTCAAGCACGTCCTGCCCGAGCCGCCCGTGCAGGAGCCGAGCGGCGACGTCCGCGCGGACGTGCTGCGGCTGTGCCGGACGTTCCAGCAGACCATCGAGGCGTGCCACGGCGCGCCGGTCCGGGTCCTCAAGGAGGAGACCACCCGCGAGGACGGCAAGGGGCTCATGCACGACGTCGTGCAGTCGCGGATGACCGGCCCCGTCAAGGAGGCGCTGTATCGGGTCCTGGAGGACGGCGCCGAGCGCGGCGAGGTCCGCCCCGGGGCGGTGACCCGGCAGGTCGCCAACGTCGGCCCGGCGATGATCGTGTACCAGAACCTCACCGGGGCGCCGGAGGTCACCGACGACTTCATCGTCTCCCTGGTGGACGACGTCATCATGCCGATGATCCGCCCCTGAGCGGGGCGGACCGCCGGCGCCGCGCTCAGAGTGCCATCTCGTCCTTGCGCGCCGCCCCGCCCTTGCGCGCCGCCTTGTCGCCGCGCGCCGCCTCGTCCGTGCGCGGCGCCCCGTCCGTGCGCGCCGCCTCGTCGACGACCACGCGGTGGTGCCAGTACGGCGGCGCGATGCCCTCCTCGCGCAGCACGCGGTGCAGCCGCTTGAGGAACTGGTGCTTGATCTCGAACTGGTCGCCGAACTCGGTGGAGCGCAGGATGACGTGGAAACCGACGGTCGAGTCGTTGAAGTCGTCGAAGCGCACCAGCACGTTCGCGTCCTCGATGCCGCCCTGCACGTCGTGCATGACGTCCTTGCCGACCTCCACCAGCAGCTTCTCCACCCGGTCGAGGTCGACGTCGTAGGCCACCTTGGCGTACACCATCACCGACATGTCCTGCGCCGGGCGGTGGTAGTTGGTGAGGATCGTGTCGCTGAACCGCTGGTTCGGGATGACCTCGATGTTGTCCGACAGCGTCCGGATGGAGGTGTTGCGCCAGTTGATGTCGACGACGTACCCCTCCTGGCCGGTGGCCAGCCTGATGTAGTCGCCCGGCTCGATCGTCTTGGACGCGAGCACGTGCACCCCCGCGAACAGGTTCGCCAGGGTGTCCTGCAGCGCCAGCGCGACCGCGAGGCCGCCGACGCCCAGGGCGCCGAGCAGCGGCGTGATCGAGATGCCGAGGCTCTGCAGCATGATCAGGATGCCGATGCCCATCACCAGCACCCGGGTGATGTTCGCGAAGATCGTCACATTCGCGGCGGTGCCCTGCCGGGCCGACGCGACCGAGGTGACCACCCCGGCGATCATCCGGGCCAGCGCCAGCGAGAACACCAGGATCGTCGCCGCCGACAGCACCCGCCCCGTCACCAGCAGCGTGCCGTGCGGCAGCTTCAGCGTCTTCGCGGCGAACCACGCCCCGGTCAGCAGCGCCACCGGCACCGCCAGGTCGCGCACCAGCCGCGCCGCCAGGTCGTCCCAGGCCCACCGGGTGTCCCCGGCCCGGCGGAACAGCCGGGCGGTCAGCATCCGGAGCACGACCGCGATCGCGAGCGCCGCCACCATCACGACGGTGGCGGCGACCAGCCGCTCCCAGCTCACCCCGTGGAAGGCGTGCTGCATCGTTCCTCCTCAGGGCGGCCCCGCGCCGCCCGTCGTCCGGCAGTGCGCAATCCTTGCCGCAAACCGCCCTCGATCGTAGTGAAACCTCGCAATTCTGCGAGACACCTCACAGCGGGGTTCCCCTCACCCCCCGGATACGATCGATCAAGTGGTAGGCGTGGAGAGGATGCGCCGGCTCGGGGTCACGGCGCTCGGACTGCGGAACGGCCCCCACAAGGTGACGGTCGACCGCGACCTGGAGGTCCGGGCCGCCGACGGCGTCAGGCTGCTGGCCGACCGGTACGCGCCCGCCGACGTCGAGCGCGCGCCCGTCGTGCTCGTCCGCTCGCCGTACGGGCGGCGCGGGCCGTTCGGGCTGATGTGCGGGCAGGCGTTCGCCTCGCACGGCTTCCAGGCCGTGGTGCAGAGCGTGCGCGGCGGCTTCGGCTCCGGCGGCGTGTTCGAGGCGCTCGACGAGCGCGAGGACGGCCTCGCCACCATCGCGTGGCTGAAGGAGCAACCGTGGTTCGGCGGCACCTTCGCGATGCACGGCCCGAGCTACCTCGGCTACGTCCAGTGGGCGGTCGCCGCCGAGGCCGGACCGGAGCTGAAGGCCCTGTCGATGCAGGTCACCGCGTCCACCTTCCGGGACGCCGTCAACGTCGGCGGCACCTTCGCGCTGGAGTCGGCGCTCATCTGGGTCGACCTCACCGCGCGGATGAAGAACTCGCTGTCCGGCATCACCACCGGCATCATGTCGCCGCGCCGCGCCCGGCGCGCCGCGCTGTCGGGCCGCCCCCTCGCCGAGCTGGACCGGATCGCGACCGGCGAGCAGCAGCGGTTCTTCCAGGAGCTGCTGGTCAACGGCCCCGACACCCCGTTCTGGGACAAGCGCGACTTCAGCCCCACCGTCTCCCGGGTCGGCGCGCCGGTGAACATGACCGGCGGCTGGTACGACATCTTCCTGCCGTGGCAGCTCAAGGACTACGCCGCGCTCCGCGCCGCCGGGCACCGCCCCTACCTCACCATCGGCCCCTGGTTCCACGCCGACCAGCGGATGATGCGCGGCTCCGTGCACGAGTCCGTCAAGTGGTTCCGCGCGCACCTGCTCGACGACCCGTCCGGCCTGCGGGAGAAGCCCGTCCGGCTGCTGGTCACCGGCGTGGACGAGTGGCGCGAGTTCCCCGACTGGCCCGTCCCCGGGATGCGCGAGCAGCGCTGGCACCTGCAGCCGGCCGGCGCCCTCTCCCCCGACGAGCCGCCCGAGTCCGAACCGGACGCCTACCGGTACGACCCGGAGCACCCGACGCCCTTCCTCGGCGGCCCGACCCTGCTCGGCGAGACCCATCCCGTCACCGACCAGCGCCGCCTCGAACGCCGCCGCGACGTGCTCGTCTACACCTCGCCCGTGCTGGACGAGGACCTGGAGATCATCGGCCCGGTCACCGCGGACCTGCACGTCCGCTCGAACCGCGAGCACACCGACTTCGTCGTCCGGCTCTGCGACGTCACCCCGGACGGCGAGTCCCTCAACCTGTGCGAGGGCATGCGGCGGCTCGTCCCCGGCGCGCCCGAGCCCGGCGAGGACGGCGTCCGCCGCGTCACCGTGGAGCTGTGGCCCGCCGGGCACCGCTTCCGCCGCGGGCACCGCGTCCGCGTGCAGGTCGCCAGCGGCGCCTACCCCCGCGTCGCCCGCAACCCCGGCACCGGCGCGCCCATCGGCACCGCCACCGAGATGCTCACCGCCGACCAGGAGGTCCTGCACACGCCGGACCACCCGAGCGCGATCGTCCTCCCGGTCGTGCCCCTCCGCTGACCCGCGGAGCCGCGACCTGCGGAGCGCCGCCGCGGGGTCAGCGCGAGCGGAGCGCCTCCAGCGCCTTGTCGGCGTGGGTGTTCATGCGGATCTCGCTCTTGACGACGGCGAGGACGCGGCGGTCGGTGTCGATGACGAAGGTCTGGCGCTTGGTGGGGAGCACGGCCAGGCCCCGCTTGACGCCGAAACGGGCGCGGACGGTGCCCTCCGGGTCCGACAGCAGCGGGTAGGCGAACGAGTTCTTCTCCGCGAACTCCTTCTGCTTGGCGACGGGGTCGGCGCTGACGCCGACGGGATGCGCGCCGACCTCGGCGAGCTCGGCGACCAGGTCGCGGAAGTGGCAGGCCTCGGCGGTGCAGCCGGGCGTCATCGCGGCAGGGTAGAAGAACAGGACGACCGGGCCCTGCTCCAGCAGGCCGGTCAGGGTGCGCGGTTCGCCCGTCTGGTCGGGCAGTTCGAAGTCGTCAACGACGTCACCGACGTTCATGCGACGAACGTAGCCCTCCCGCGCCGCCGGCGGGAGGGCGGGGCGGGCCGAGGAGCGCGGCGATGCGCTCCCGCGTCCAGGGGCCGGACGCGCCGGGGCAGGCCGCGAGGTAGGCGGCGGCGCGGGCCGCGGACCAGTCGTGCGCCTCGCGGAGGCCGTTGCCGAGCATGGCGAGGTACGGCGCGGTCGGCGCGTTCAGCTCCGCGGCGGACGACGGGTGCGGCGCGGTGAAGGTCAGCATCGGGTGGCCGCCGCGCTCGCCGACCTTGACGATCGTCTCGTAGCGGCCGGGGCCGAGGCGCTGGCGGCCGTGCGCGACCGCCTCCGACAGGTCGTGGTCGGCGCCCACGTCGCGGCGCATCTCCTGGGACACCACGTCGCAGAACTGCGGGCGGGTCAGCAGGTAGGCGCGGGCGGCGGCGCGGCCGGGCAGGGCCGCGTCGTAGAAGGCCATGCCGCCGCCCCACACCCGGGACGTCAGCGCGAAGTAGATGCCGCCGGGCAGCGTCACCGACAGCTCGGCGCGCGCCGGGCGCGGGTCGCGGCAGCCGGTGTAGTGCCGGGCGCCGCCGGCGGGACGCCCGCCGGACAGGTAGCAGGCGAACCTCGCGCGGAACAGGTTCGAGCCGTACGCGACGTACCAGAGCGAACTTTCGTCCATCCCTTCCAGTATCCACGCTGGTGAGAGGCCCTGGAGGGGCGCGATGGGGAGAGCGTTCCGATTCGCGAGGTTTGACGGGGAGAGCGTCCGGAAATAGATTCCTGCGAGTCAGGTGTCTACGACGCAGATACCTCCAGGCTTCCCCTGTGTTGTCCCGGAGGATACGTCATGCACCGCACGCTGAACATCGCTCTCGTGTCCGCCTCCGACCTTGACGGCGAACACCTGCAGTCAGTCCACGTCCGGGATCTCGCCCGTTCGCTCGCCCGCACGGACGCGGGCCACCAGGTCACGGTCTACGCCCGGCGCCAGGACGAGGACGCCCGCGGCCGGGTCCGCCTCGGACCGGGCGCGACCCTCGTCCACCTGGACGCCGGCCCGGCGCGCCCGCTGACCGACGACGAACTGCTCGAGCACGTCCGCGACTTCGCCGACGAGCTGCGCCACCGCTGGTCCGGCGCCGGACGCCCCGACCTCGTGCACGCGCACGGCTGGATCGGCGGCCTCGCCGCCTGCGCCGTCGCCCGCGAGCTCGGCATCCCCTTCGCCCAGAGCTACCACGGCGTCGCCGCCTCCGAGCGGCGCGCCGGCCACCAGGTCCACCCGCACCGCGACCGGCTGGAGAAGGCGATCGGCCGCGGCGCCGACGTGGTGCTGGCCGGGCACGCCGAGGAGGCGGGCTCCGTGGTGCGGATGGGCGTGCCGCGGCCGTCGGTCGCGGTGGTCCCCTACGCCGTCGACGCCGAGCAGTTCGCGCAGACCGGCCCCGCGATGCCGCACGGCGACCGCGACCGCCTGGTGATGGTCTGCGACGACCTGGAGTCCGGCGACGTGGCGACCGCGCTGCGCGCGCTGGTGCACGTCCCGGGCGCCGAGCTCGCCGTGGCCGGCGGGCCCGCCCGCGAGGACCTCGAGAACGACCCGGTGGTGCACCGGCTGATGATGCTGGCCAAGGAGCTGCACGTCGCCGACCGCGTCATCTTCCTCGGCCGCCTGCCCCGCAAGGCGCTGCCGAAGCTGCTGCGCACCGCGAGCCTCGTGCTGTCCCTGACCCCGGCGCAGCCGTCCCCCGAGGTGCCGCTGGAGGCCATGGCCTGCGGCGTCCCGGTGGTGGCGACGCCCGTCGGCGCCAACACCGACGAGGTGCTCGACAAGATCACCGGCCTGCACGTGCCGGCCGGGCGGCCGACCGTGATCGGCCGCGCGGTGCGCCGCCTGCTCGGCGAGGAGACCACGCTGCACGGCTACTCGATCGCGGCCGCCGACCGCGCCCGGTCCCGGTACTCGTGGGACCGGATCGCGGCCGAGACGCTGCGCGCCTACGAGCGGGTGCTCCCCGTCCCCGAGCCCGAGCCCGTCGTCGAGGACGAGGTGGAGAGCGAGACCGAGCGGGTCCCGGCACTCGCCGGCTGACGCCTCCGCCACCGCGGGCCCCGGATCCCTCCCCCCAGGATCCGGGGTCCGTTTCATTTCGATCCCGGCCCAAGGGCCTCGCCTGGCGGCTCGCCCTTGACCGTGCCCGGGCGGGCGCGACCTCGCTTCGCGAGCTTCCCGGTGGGGGCTCGCGAGCATGTTTTCGCAGGTCAGGGTATGACTACGCACTGTGAAGACACTGAGACGCATTGAGATCGGGTGGCCCGTGCTGGGCGTCACCGTCGCCGCCGACCTGGACGAACGCAACCCTGCCCTGGCAGACGCGATCTGGGACGCGCTTCCGTACCGGAGCCTGCAGGGGCACGCCCTCATCGCCGGCCATCACCTCTACCACGTCACGCCCGTGCACGACGTGCTGCACCTGCCCGCCGCGCACCGGGTGGACCGCCGGACCGTCCCGGACGGCACCCTGTTCTGCTCGCGGCTCCAGCATCTCGGCATCAAGTACGGGGAGCTGACCGAGCCGATGGCGGCGACGCCGATCGGGCGGGTCGCGGAAGGGGACCTGGACGCGCTCGCCGACGCGGGGCGGGCCGTGTGGGAGTCGGTGTACTCGACCAAGAAGCCAGTCGTCGCGGAGGTGCGGCGCGCCGGGGAGCCGGGCGGGCACCGGGTGCCGCGCCTCGCCGCCGCCGACCCGGAGATGGACGCGCTGGTCGCCGACGTGCACGCGGAGACGGAGCGGATCTGGCTGGACGCGCCGCAGGAGCTGGTCGACCTGCACGACGGCCGCATCGCGTCGCGCGCGGGGACGCACGGGACCGTCCTGACGACGCTGCTGTTCGTCAACGGCGAGACGCGGCCGCTGGGCTACAACGCCTACAGCGGCCTGGTCCGGGCTGCGCACGAGGGGGTGCCGCTGGAGCCGCTGCGGCGGATGGCCCGCGCGCTGATCGCGGTTCCGGCCGAGTTCCTCGCCTACTGCGGGCTGGAGAGGCTCGGCGCGTTCACCGAGCGGCTGCTCGACGGCCTGGACCGGCTGGACAGGCGGCAGGACTTCGCCGCGGTGATGGCGCACATGGCGTTGTACGTGAACTGCCTCGGCGGATGGAACCTGCACCTGTTCCCGTGGAACGTCGGCGACCATCTGCGGCAGGCCGAGGCCGCGCCGTGACCCGCCCGGACCCGCAGGCGGACCCGGCGGTCGTGATCGGCGGCGGCGTCGTCGGCCTCTCGGCCGCGTGCCATCTGGCGGAGGCGGGCGTCCGGACGGTGCTGCTGGAGCGGGACGAACTGGGCTCGGGCGCGTCGCGGGCGACCGCGGACGTCGTCCGCACCTACTTCCCCGGCAACCCGGTCAGCTCGGCGATGGCGGTGCGGAGCCTCGCCGCGTACCGGGCGTTCGCTGACCGAGCCGGGGCCGCGGTCCCGCTGCGGCGGGTCGGCTACCTGGTGCTGTTCGGCGAGCGGGAGCAGGTCGCGGCGTGCGAGGCGGACCTGCCCGCGCAGCGCGCCGCCGGCGTCGAGGTCGAGCTGATCGGCGCGGACGAGGCGCGGCGCCGCAACCCGCTGATCGGCGACGTCCCGCTGGTGGCGGCGGCGTGGGCGCCGGACGCGTACGTCACGGACACCGCGGCGGTCGTCGGCGGGTTCGCCGCGGCGGCCCGGCGGGCGGGCGCGGAGCTGCGGACGGGCTGCCCCGTCAAGGCGGTCGACATCGAGGCCGGCCGGCTCGACACCGGCGACGGGCCGCTCGCCGCGCACGCCGTCGTCTGCGCGGCCGGGGCCTGGTCGGCGCCGCTGGCGCGCTCGGCGGGGGTGGAGCTGCCGCTCGGCGATCCGGTCGAGCAGGAGCTGCTGGAGTGCGGGCGGCCGCCGTCCGGGGTTCCGGTGCCGGACGTCCCGATGACGCTGCACGCGGCGAGCGGCCTGCTCGTCCGCAGGCGCGGGGACGGGCTGCTGGTCGGCATGGGCTATCCGGGCGCGGACCGGGACGGGTGGCGGGCGCGGGTGCGCGAGCGGCTGGCGGAGGTGTACCCGGCGCTGGCCGGGGCGGAGGTGCGGACGGCCTTCACCGGCGTCCGCGACGCCAGCCCCGACCGGACCGAGTTCATCGGGCGGCTGCCGGGCCCGATCCCGTTCCTGTACGCGGCCGGGTTCTCCGGGCACGGGCTCTGCACGGCGCCGGCCGCCGGGGAGCTGGTCCGCGACCTGTACCTCGGCCGCGCGCCGGGCGTCGACGCCGGGCGGCTCGCCGCGACCCCGGAGCGGGCGTGACGGCCCCGGAGCGGGCCCGGTTCGTCCTGGATCCGGGGGTCCGGGACGTCCACGGGGAGAACGCGCGGCTGCGCGAGGCGGGCGCGCTGGTGCCGGTGGAGATCGAGGGCGTGCGGGCGTGGGCGGCGGCGCGGCACGCGGCGCTGGAGGCGGTCCTCGCCCATCCGGACCTCTCGCGGGACGTCCGGCACTGGTCGGCGGAGGGGCGGCGGGCGCTGCGGGCGAACGGGTCGCTCGCGCCGATCGTGCTGGCCGCGACGATGCTGAACGCCGAGGGCGCGGAGCACCGGCGGCTGCGCGGCCCGCTGTCCCGGGTGTTCTCGGCGCGCCGGATCGGCGCGCTGCGCCCCCGGGTGGAGGCCGTGACCGCAGGGTTCGTGGACCGGCTGGCGGAGCTGCCGCCCGGCCCGGTCGACCTGCGCCGGGAGTTCGCGTACCCGCTGCCGTGCGAGGTCATCTCCGACGTCATGGGCATACCGCCCGAACGCCGTGCGGAGCTGGCCGGCGACGACCACGTGCTCACCACGACGCGGGGGACGCCGGAGCAACTGGCGAGCGCCCGCGCCGGACGGGACGCGGTGATCCGGGAGACCGTCGCGGAGCGGCGCCGCTCCCCCGCCGACGACCTGATCAGCGACCTGGTCGCGCTGGAGGGCGGGGAGCTGGCCGAGGACGAGGTGTTCGACACCGTCCAGGAGCTGTACGTGGCGGGGCACGTGACCACCGTCAACCTGATCACGAGCGCGGTGCGGCTGCTGCTCGCGGACCCCGGCCAGCTCGACCTGCTGCGCGGCGGCGCCCGGCCGTGGAGCGCGGCGGTGGAGGAGGCGCTGCGGCTGGAGTCGCCGCTCCGGCACTTCCCGATGCGGTACGCGGTGCGGGACGTGGAGATCTGCGGCACGACGGTCCGGAAGGGCGAGGCCGTCCTCGCCTGCTTCGCCGCCGCGGGCCGCGATCCCGACCGGTACGGGGAGCGGGCGGCGCGGTTCGACGTGGCGTCCGACCCGCCGCCGCACCTGTCGTTCGGGCACGGCCCGCACTTCTGCCTCGGCGCCCCGCTGGGGCGGCTCGTGGGCGAGGTCGCGCTGTCCGCGCTGTTCGCGGCGTTCCCCGGGCTCGCGCTCGCCAAGCCGCCGGACGAGCTGGACCCGGTGCGGTCGGTGCTCGCGCTCAGCACCACGACCCTGCCGGTGCTCCTCGGCGGGAGCGCCAGGTGAGCCCGGGGCTCGGGCCGGCGCTCCTCGCCGGGCTCCGGGCGGCGGGCCCGCGCGCGGTGCTGGTGCACGGCGGGCTGCGGCTGTCCGGCGACGACGTGCTCGGCATGGTCGCGGCGGCGGCCGGGCGGCTCGCGGCGAGCGGGGTCCGGCGGGGCGACACGGTCGCGTGCCTGTACGGCACCGGCACGGAGTCGCCCGCCGCCCGGATCGCCCCGCTCGCGCTCGGCTGCCGCTTCGTCCACGTCTCCGGCGGGGTGCCGGTCGAGGTCGCCGCGCGGGCGATGCGGACGCTGGACGCCTCGGCGCTGCTGTACGCCCCGTCCCGGCGGGAGGAGGCGGCGCCGCTGCTCGCGGAGTGCCCGGTGCGCGTCCGCCTGGCCCTGGACGACGACCTGTACCTCGCCCCGCCGGCCGCCGCCGCCGACATGCCGGGCGTCCCGGACGGCGCCTCCGTGGTGCGCTTCACCAGCGGCACGACCGGCCAGAACAAGATCCTGGCGTACGGCCCGGACGCCGAGGCCGCGCACCTCGCCGCCGCGCGGGCCATGTACGGGCCGCCGCCGTGGCGGCTGCTCGTCAGACCGTGCTCGCAGTACCTGACGGACATGTTCGTGATCTGGACGCTGGCGAGCGGCGGCACCGCCGTCCTGGAGCCGGGCGCGGGGCCGGAGCGGCTGGCGGAGGTGATCGAGCAGGAGGCCGTGACGCACCTGGTGGCGGGCCGTCCCGTCGACCTTTACGCGCTCGCCGAGCACCTGGAGGACGCGCCCGCCGACCTGACGAGCCTGCGGCTGATCGTCTACGGCGGCGCCGCCGCCGTCCCCGCCCGCACAGCGCGGGCCGCCGCGCGGCTCGGCCCGCTGCTGATGCAGAACTACGGGACGTCCGAGGGCGGGTTCCTGACCGCGCTGGAGCCCCGCGACCACGCCCGGCCCGAGCTGCTGATGTCGGCCGGGCGCGCCGTGCCGGGCGTCGAGCTGCGCGTCCGAGACCGGCACGGCGCCGACCTGCCCGCGGGCGAGGCGGGCGAGGTGTGGGCGCGGACGCCGCAGCGGATGAGCGGCTACGTGGACGACCCCGCGCGCACCGCCGCGGCGTCCCGGGACGGCTGGCTGCGCACCGGCGACGTCGGCCGCCTGGACGGCGACGGGCACCTGTTCCTGCTCGACCGGGCCGAGGACCGGCTCCCCGGCGGCCTGTACGCCCATCCGATCGAGCACGTCCTCAGCGGCCATCCGGCCGTGCTCGACGCCGCCGTGTTCGCGCTCCCGCACACCGCCGGGCGGGTCCTCGCGGGCGTCGTGGTCGGGCGGGACGGCCGGCCGGTCGATCTCGACGGGCTGCGCGCGCTGGTCCGCGGCGCGCTCGGCGCGCGCTGCGAGCCGCGGCACCTGTGGGAGATCGACGAGCTGCCGCGCACGCCCGGCGGCAAGCCCGACAAGGCCGCGCTCGCCTCCCGCTTCGCCGCGGACCAGGGCGCCGCCGGGTAGCCGGCCCGGAGGCCGCGCGAGGCGGTTCATCCCTTCCGCTGGGATAGTGTGCGGGATGACGGAAAGGGGCGGCTGGGTGCTGATCGGCAGGACCGCCGAACTGGCGGAGCTGACCGGCGCGCTGGACCGGGCCGCCGCCGGCGGCGCCGCCGTGGTGCTGGTCAGCGGCGACGCCGGGGTAGGCAAGACGCATCTGGTGTCCGCGCTCACCGCCGCCGCCCGCGAGCGGGACTGCGCGGTCCTGGTCGGGCAGTGCGCCGAGCTGGGCGAGAGCATGCCGTACCTGCCGCTGGCGGACGCGCTGTGGACCGCGTCGCGCGGCACGGGCCCCGAGGCCGCCGACGTGCGCGCGGCGCTGGAGTCCCGCCCGGTGCTGCGGCGGCTGCTCCCGGACGGCGAGGGACCACCCGACGCGGCGTCCGAGCTCGGCCAGCAGCAGCTGTTCGGCGCGGTGCTCGGGCTGCTCGGCGAGCTGGGCGCGCGCACCGAGGAGCGGGACCGGCCCGTCCTGCTCGTCCTGGAGGACCTGCACTGGGCCGACCGGTCGACCCGGCACCTGCTGACCTTCCTCAGCCGGGTGCTGTCGCGCGAGCGGGTCTGCCTCGTCGGCACCTACCGCTCCGACGACCTGCACCGCCGGCACCCGCTGCGGCCGGTGGTCGCCGAGCTGCTGCGGCTGCCGACCGTGACCGGCGTCGAGGTCCGCCCGTTCGGGCCGGCCGAGACCGCCGAGTACCTGGCCGGGCTCGCGGGCGGCGGCGCGAACGTCACCGCCGGCACCGTCGAGCGGGTGCACCGCCGCTCGGAGGGCAACGCGTTCTACGCCGCCGAGCTGTACTCGGCGGAGAGCACCGGCGACGACCTGCCCGCCGGGCTCGCGGACCTGCTGCTGTCGCGGGTCGAGCGGCTGTCGGAGGGCGCGCAGCGGGTCGTCCGGGTCGCCGCGGTCGCCGGCCGCCGCATCGACGACGAGCTGGTCCGGCGGGCGGCGGGCCTGGACGAGGCCGCGGTCGGGGAGGCGCTGCGCGAGGTCGTCTCGCACCAGCTGCTCGTCCCGGCCGGCACCGGGTACACCTTCCGGCACGCGCTGCTGCGCGAGGCCGTCTACGCCGACCTGCTGCCCGGCGAGCGGACCCGGCTGCACGCCGACTTCGCCCGGATGCTCGGCGCGGGCCCCGGCGACCCGCCGGACGGGCGGCGCGGGTCGGCCGCCGAGCTGGCGCACCACAGCCTCGCCGCGCACGACCTGCCGACCGCGTTCGCCGCGTCGGTGCGGGCGGGCCGGGAGGCCGAGCGGCTCGGCGCGCCCGACGAGGCGTTCGAGCACTACGACCGGGCCCTGGAGCTGTGGGAGGCGGTCCCGGACCCGGAGGGCGCGTCCGGCACCGACCGGATGGGGCTGGCGCTCGACACCGTCCGCACGTCGGGGCGGGCGGGCGAGCAGCGCCGCGCGATCTCCCGGCTGCGGCGCCTGCTGGAGCTCGCCGACCCCGCGGACGTCGTGCTCGGCGCCCGGATCCGGGACCGGCTCGCCGAGTACCTCGCCGACGTCGACGAGGACGACGAGTCGCAGGAGATGGCGCGCGCCGCGGTCGCGATGCTGCCGCAGGACCCGCCGCTGCCCGAGCGCGCCGCCGCCCTGTCCACCTACGCCCGCACCCTGCTGTACCGGGACGACCACGGCGAGATGCCCGCGGTCGCGGAGGAGGCGGTCGAGCTGGCGCGCGCCACCGGCGCCACCGGCGCCGAGGCGAGCCTGCTGGTGACGCTCGGCGTGTACCGGGAGACGCGGGAGGCCGACCCGGACGTGGTCGAGGTGTTCGCGCGGGCCCGCGACCTGGCGCTGGAGGGCGGCCGCCAGGTCGTCGCGCTGCGCGCCGCGTTCCACCACGCGCGGGCGAAGTTCGACCGCGGCGACCTCGCCGGCGCCACCGCCGCCGCCGACGAGGCCGTGAAGTGGACGATGGACGCCGGGCTCGGCTGGAGCACCTACGGGATCGTCCTGCGCTGCCTGCGGTACCTGATCCACTACACCGCCGGCGACTGGGCGGAGGCGGACCGGCTCGGCGCCGAGTTCGGGGTGCGGGTCGCGCGGACGCCGGAGGCGCAGGTGTCGGCGTACGCGCTGTTCACCGAGGTCGCGCAGGGCAGCCCGGCGGTGGAGGAGCGGCTGCGCTGGATCGCGCCGCTGTGGGCGCGGGACGCGTTCCTCAACTACGTCGCGCACGGCCTCGCCGCCGAGCACGCGCTCTGGAACGGCGACTTCGCGGGCGCGATCGAGCACATCGAGCGGACGCTGCGGGAGAGCGTCTACACGCAGGAGTCCCCCGTCATCCGCATCGCGGCGGTCGGCCTGTGGGCGCACGCCGAACTGGCGGCCCGCGCCCGCGCCGCGGGGGACGAGGAGGCGGTCCGCGCCGCGGCGGAGGCGGGCGACGACCTGATCCGGCGCGCCCGCGCCGCCGCCGCGGCCACCCTCGACGGGCGGCCCCGCGTGTGGCTCGGCGTCGAGGGCCGCGCCTGGCTGGCCCGCGCCGAAGCGGAGCGGCGCCGCCTCGACGGGGTCTACGACGTCGGGCAGTGGCGCGAGGTCGTGGACCTGTTCACCTACGGCGACCCGGACGGCGGGTTCGTGTACGAGGTGGCGCGGTCCCGGTGGCGGCTCGCGGAGGCCCTGGCCGAGAACGGCGACCGGGACGCGGCCGCCGAGGAGTGGCGGCGGGCGGTCGCGGCGGCCGAGCGGCTCGGCGCGGCGCCGCTGCTGGCGGCGCTCCGCGACCTCGGCGCCCGCGCCCGGCTGGACGCCGGACGGGCCCCCTCCCCCGCCCCGGCCGGGCCGTCCGGGCCGTTCGCCGCCCTCACCGCGCGGGAGCGGGAGGTGCTGAAGCTGGTCGCCGAGGGACGCAACAACCGGGAGATCGCGGCGGCGCTGTTCATCTCCCCGAAGACCGCGAGCGTGCACGTCTCCAACATCCTCGCCAAGCTGAACGTCAGCGGGCGCACCCAGGCCGCCGCGCTCGCCCTCCGCGAGGGACTCTGAAATAGGGCGCGGGAAACGGCACTTGAGAAATGCGCGCGGCTTGAGTAGATTCGGTTCCGTGACTGCCGGGTCGGCCATGGGCCACGAGCGAGTGAGGCACCCGGCCTCCGAGTGAGCCGGAGGCGGGCGCGCGGCCCGCCCTGCCCTTCCTCCTTTTCTCCTTTCCTTCCGCATAGCGCGACGTCAGCGGCCTGCCCGCACGCGACGCCGCCGAGCGCGGACACCCTCCTCCCGAGCACGCCTTTTCAGCGTGCCATTTCCGCACGCCGTCTCGCGCGCCTTTCTCGCGCGCCACTGCGCGCGTCTTTTCGCGTGCCGTTCCGCGGCCTGCGCGCATTCCCCTTCCACAGTCGATTCGCCATGCCCGAAAACAGAGAGGACGACCACCGCAGAATGGATTTCAACAAGCAGGTCATCGAGGAGTTCCGCGCGAACGGCGGCCGGGTCGGCGGCCCGTTCGAGGGCGGCCGGCTGCTCCTGCTGACCACCACCGGGGCCCGGTCGGGCGCCCCGCACACGACGCCGCTCGGCTACCTGCCGGACGGTGTCGGGCGCGTCCTCGTCATCGCGTCCGCGGGCGGGGCGCCGGAGCACCCCGCGTGGTTCCGCAACCTCGTCGCGAACCCGCGCGTGACGGTCGAGAGCGGAGCGTTCGCGTACGAGGCGGACGCGGTCGTCCTGGAGGGCGACGAGCGCGACCGGGCGTTCGCGCGGGCCGTCGAAAGCGACCCCGGCTGGGCGGACTACGAGGCGAAGTCGGGCCGGACGCTGCCGGTCGTCGCGCTGGTGCAGACCACGGAGGGGCCGCCGCCCGGCCCCGCGCGCCCCGGCGACATGCTCGTGGCGGTGCACGACGCGTTCCGCGACGAGCTGCGCCGGATCCGCGCGGAGGTCGCCGCGTCCGGCCCGGGGCTCGGCGCGCAGCTCCGCGTGAACTGCCTGGTGCTGTGCCAGGGGCTCGGCAACCACCACGCGGGCGAGGACCTGATGCTGTTCCCCGGCGTCGAGCGGGACCGGCCGGAGCTGGCGCCCGCGCTGGCGCGGATGCGCGAGGAGCACGAGGGGATCAAGGCGATCGTGGACGGCCTGCGCGCCCTCCTCGCGGCCGGCGCGCCGGACCGCGCGGCGCTCGCCGCCGACGTCGACCGGCTCACCGCCGACCTGGAGGCGCACCTGGACCGGGAGGAGGAGGTGCTCGTCCCGGTCCTCAACGCCGCCGCGCGGTAGGCCGGAACGCCGCCGCGCGGTAGGCCGGAACGCTCCCGGCGCGGGGCGGGTCAGAGCAGGCCGCGCCCGCTGATCGGCGGCAGGTCGAGCGCGGTGAGCAGGCCGGGCGGCGCCGCCACGACCGCGGGCACCGCGTTGACCAGCCGCATCGCGGTCGCCTTCAGCCCCGCGGTGTTGTGGTCGCCGTCGCCGCCGAGCAGCTGGAGGTCGACGGTGTAGTCCGGTTCGCCGCGCACCTCGACCCGGTAGCAGCCGGCCCCGGCGGGCTGCGGCCAGTCCGGGGCGAGGTCGTCGCGCAGCCGCGTGACGTGCTCCAGGACGAGCACGGGCTCGCCGCCGCGCATCCCGCGCACCTCGAAGCGCAGCGCGGCGGCGGTGCCCTTCTCGACCGTCCCGGCGGACACGTCGAACGTCTCCGGGGCGGGCAGCCGGGTGTGGTGCTCGGTGACCTCGTCCAGCTCCACGCCGAGCCCGGCGGCGAGCTGCCGGACCACGCTGCCCCACGCCATCGTCAGCACGCCGGGCTGCAGCAGCATCGGCGTCTCGTCCAGGGACCGGCCGAACCCCATGACGTCGAACAGGATGGTGCCCTGGTCGTAGGTGGCGTAGTTGAGGATCTCCATGCAGCGGACCTGGTCGATCCGCTCGCTGATGCCGGTGACGGCGAGCGGCAGCGCGTCGTTGGCGAAGCCGGGGTCGATGCCGTTGACGAACAGCGACGCGCCGCCCGCCTCCGCCGCCTCCCGCACCGGATCGGACATCTCCGGCGGGACGACGCCGTCGGGGAACTGCAGGAACACCGGGCTGCTCGAGACGACGTTGACCCCGGCGCGCAGGATGCGGCACAGGTCGTCGATCGCCTCCATCAGCCGGACGTCGGCCATCGAGGTGTAGACGACGCAGTCGGGGCGCAGCGCGAGCAGCTCCTCCTCCGACCCGGTCGCGGTCACGCCGAGGGTCCGGCCGAGCCCGGCCAGCTCGCCGGCGTCCTTGCCGTACTTGGCCGGGTTCGACACCCACACCCCGGCGAGCTCCAGGTCGGGGCGGGCGTCGATGCCCGCGATCGCGTGCCGGCCGACGTTGCCGGTGCTCCACTGGACGACGCGGTACGTCACAGGTCCTCCAGGCCGAGGTCGAGGTTCGGGACGTCGATGCCGCCGTCGACGCGCAGCACGGTTCCGGTGGTGTAGGCGGCCGCGGGCGAGGCGAGGTACAGCACGGCCGCCGCGACGTCCTCGGGGTCGCCGATCCGCCCGAGCGGGGTGCCCCGCTCCATCTGCGTGCGCAGCTCGTCGTTGGTCATGACGATGTCGAGCGCGGACGTGGCGACGGAGCCGACCGCGACCGCGTTCACGCGGATCCGCGGCGCGAGGTCGGTGGCGGCGAGCCGGGTGTAGTGGGCGAGGGCGGCCTTGGCGGTGCCGTAGGCGAGGTAGCCGCGCCCGGCGACCCGTCCCATCACCGAGGAGATGCTGACGACGGCGCCCGGCGCGGACGCGGTGGCCGACTCCAGGATGTGCGGCACGGCGGCGCGGGTCAGCGCGTGCGCGGTGCTGACATTGAACTGGAACGCGTTCTCGAGGTATGTCGGCGTGGTGTCCAGGAAGGCGTTCGGGATCGTGCCGCCCATGTTGTTGACCACGATGTCGAGGCGGCCGAGGCCCTCGACGGCGCGCGCGGCGAGGCCGGCGGCCGCGTCCGGCGCGCTGAGGTCGGCGGGGACGACCAGGGCGCGCCGGCCGGCCGCCTCGATCTCCGCGGCCACCTTGCGCAGCTGGTCCTCGGTGCGGGAGGAGACCACGACGTCGGCGCCCGCCTGGGCGAGCGCCACCGCGGCCGCCGCGCCGATCCCGCGCCCCGCTCCGGTCACCACCGCGACCCTGCCATCGATTCGGAACCGGTCCTGGATCACCGGCGTCACCTCCCGGTCGCTCGCCCGTGCCCGCCCAGCCTAGACAGGAACTAGAACCTGTTTCAATACGCTGTGCGCGGCGGTCCGGTCACGCCAGGAGGTCGACCTCCGTGCCCGTCCCCGCCGCGCGGGCGGCCCGGTACGCCGTCCAGCTCAGCGCGAGGTCCTGCCAGGGCAGGCCGACCGGCGCGTACACGGTCACCTCGCCGTCCTTCACCCGCCCGGGCACCTCGCCGAGCAGCAGGTCGCGCAGCGTCCCGGCGGCGTGCTTGACGTCCAGGCCGGCGCCCGCGAGCACGCCCATCTCGACCGCGAGCGGCACGTCGTCGACCACCACGCGGGCGCCCTCCAGCAGGTCGGCGCCCAGCTCGGCCTTCCCGGGCTCGTCCGCGCCGAGCGAGGTGACGTGGGCGCCCGGCGCGACGTCGGCGGCGTGCAGCAGCGGGCGGCGCGCCCACGTCGCGACGACGACGATCCCCGCGCCCCGGACGGCGTCGCGGGGGTCGGCGGCGACGGACGCCTCGGCGCCGAGCCGCTCGCCGTGCCGCCCGGCGAACGCGGCGGCGCGCTCGGCGTCCAGGTCGCAGACGGTCAGCCCGCGCAGCGGCCGCAGCTCCGCCAGCCCCCGCATCACCAGCTCGGCCTGCGCGCCCGCGCCGATGACCGCGACGGTGTCGGCGGCGGGACGGGCCAGCGCGTGCGTGCCGAGCGCGGCGGCGAGGCCGGTGCGCCACGCCGTGACGGTGGCGGAGTCCAGCAGCGCGAGCAGCTCGCCGGAGCCGAGGTCGTGCAGGCACACCACGCCGCGCAGCGCGGGCCGCGATCCCGGGAACTTGGCGTTCACCTTCACCGTGTAGGCGGGGATGTCCTCCACCACGCCGGGCAGCAGCGCCGTGGCGGTGCCCTGCCCCGGCACCTTCGCCACGACGCGGCGCGGCACGGTCCCGTCCTCGGCGGAGGTGAAGCCGCGGCGCAGCGCGTCGAGGCAGTCGGCCGGGACCAGCAGCGATTCCAGCTCGGAACGGGACAGAAGCAGTGTCACCGGATCATTCTCCCGTCCTCGCCCTGGACCGTGCCACCCGGGTCGCGATCGCCCCGCGCGTCACTCCGGACGGCGATGCGCCGCGGTGAGCCCGTCCCATCCGTTCAGCCAGTCATTGCCCTGCCCGTCGATGAACGAACCGGGCGGCGGGGTGACACCGTGCGCGCGCAGCCAGTCGCCCGGCCGGCGCATCCCGGGCCGGACGCTGCCGTCGCTCGGCATCAGCTGCGGCGGGATCGGCCCCGGCATCGCCTGCGGGACGTGCGCCTCGCTCTCCACCTCGGCGAGGTCCTTCTCCTCGGCCATCCCGATCGGGCCCTCGCGGCGGGCGTTGAAGAACTGGTTGACCGCCGGGTGCGTGCTGGACAGCACCATCTCCCGGGGGCCGAACATCACCAGCCCGCGCCGGAACAGCAGGCCGAGGTTGTCGGGCAGCACGCGGGCGGTGCCGATGTCGTGCGTGACGATCAGGAACGTCGCGCCCATCTCGGCGTTGAGGTCGACGAACAGCTGGTTCAGGTAGGCGGTGCGGACCGGGTCCAGGCCGGAGTCCGGCTCGTCGGCGAGGATGATGTCCGGGTCGAGGACGAGCGCGCGGGCCAGCCCGGCGCGCTTCTTCATGCCGCCGGAGATCTCGCCGGGCAGCTTGTGCTCGGAGCCGGTGAGCCCCACCATCTCCATCTTCTCCAGCACGATCCGGCGGATCTCCGACTCGCCCTTCTTCGTGTGCTCGCGCAGCGGGAACGCGATGTTGTCGAAGATGTTCATGGAGCCGAACAGGGCGCCGTCCTGGAACAGCACGCCGAAATGGCGGCGCATCTCGTACAGCCGCCCCTCGGCGAGCCGGGGGACGTCGCCCCCGCCGACGTAGACGTGGCCGCGGTCCGGGCGCAGCAGCCCCACGAGGTTCTTCAGGAACACCGACTTGCCGGTGCCGGACGGCCCGAGCAGCGCGGAGATCTCGCCCGCCGGGACGGTGAACGACACGTCCTCCCAGATGACCTGCCGCCCGAACGACTTCCTCAGCCCTTCCACCCGGATCTCGACTCCCATGGGCACTCCCGTGCCGGGGAACCGGGGGGCGGGGGATCCGCGTCATATGTCCGGTCCCCCGTCGCCTCGACTGTACGACGCGGAGCGCCGCGCGGGGAGGCCCATTGGACGCCGCGTCCAGCCGCGGCCGGCCGCGGGCGGGCCCGCCGCCCGGCCGCCGATCCGGCATGCCCGGCGGGCGCGTCCCTCCCCCGCCCGCGACCGGGGGCGCGCACCCATGGTGACAAGACGATCACCGGCACTTAGGCACTTTCTTCCCTTTCGTCCCCAATGACGCTTCTTCCACGATGTGCGGGACCTCCGGCGCACCACACGGGTGCGCCCAAATCCCCCTGGAGGCACAGTGAAGATCCGTCACGCACGCATCGGCGGCGCCGCCGCATTGGCGGCGACCGGGCTGCTGGCGACCGCCCTGGCCGGCGCCCCCGCCGCGCAGGCGGCCCCGGCCGCCGCGCCCGCCGCCGGCGCCGCGTCGGCCGCGACCACCGCGGCCGGGCAGGGCGCCGTGGCCGCGGCGCTCGCGCAGCGGCTCGGCTCGCGCACCGCCGGCTCCTACCTGAAGGGAGGCGAACTGGTCGTCACGGTGACCGACGCCGCGTCGGCCCGCGCCGTCCGCGCCGCCGGCGCCGTGCCGAAGACCGTCGCGCGCAGCGGCGCCGACCTGAAGAAGGTCATGGCCGCGCTCAAGCGCGACGCGACCGTCCCCGGCACCGCCTGGGCCGCGGACCCGGCCACCGACCAGGTCGTCCTCACCATGGACGGCACCGTCAAGGGCGCCGCGCTGAAGAAGGTGAAGGCCGCCGCCGCCAAGCAGGGCGCGGCCGTCCGCACCGAGCGCGTCGCCGGGGCGTTCCGCACGTTCACCCGCGGCGGCGAGGCCATCTACACCAGCGGCGCGCGCTGCTCGCTGGGCTTCAACGTCCGCAGCGGGAGCACCTACTACTTCCTCACCGCCGGGCACTGCACCAACATCGGCACGACGTGGACCGACTCGTCGGGCCGCACGCTCGGCCGCACCGTCCGCAGCGTGTTCCCCGGCCACGACTACGGGCTCGTCCAGTACACCTCCACCCCCGCCGACACCCAGGGCTCCGTCAGCCTCTACAGCAGCGGGACCCGCGACATCACCGGCGCCGCGAACGCCACGGTCGGGCAGACCGTGTACCGCAGCGGCAGCACCACCGGACTGCACAGCGGCAGCGTCACCGCGCTCAACCAGACGGTGAACTACCAGGAGGGCACCGTCAGCGGCCTGATCCGCACCACGGTGTGCGCCGAGCCGGGCGACAGCGGCGGCTCCCTGTTCGCCGGGTCGAGCGCGCTCGGGCTCACCTCCGGCGGCAGCGGCAACTGCTCGTCCGGCGGGACGACGTTCTTCCAGCCCGTCACGGCCGCGCTGAGCGCCTTCGGCGTCTCGATCTACTGACCGGGCGCGGCGCCCCGCCGGAGCTCCCAGCCGGCCGGTAGCCGCGTTCACCGCGACGCCGGGTGGGCGGCGGGCCGGGGCTCGGGAATCCCGAGCACCGGTCCGCCGCCCTGCCGCGTCAGGCGGGGACCTCCAGCGTGCGGTGGATCTCCTTGATGACGCCCGGCTGCTGGTCGGCCAGGTAGAAGTGGCCGCCCCGCAGCACCGTCAGCGTGAAGCGGCCGTCGGTGAGCGTTCCCCACCCCTTGGCCTGCGCCTCGGTGACGTGCGGGTCGGCGTCCCCGATGATCGCGGTGACCGGGACGGCCAGCCGCGTCCCCTCCCGGTGCTCGTAGGACTCGATCAGCGCGAAGTCGTTGCGCACGTACGGCAGGACCAGCTCGCGCAGCTCCGGGTCCCGCAGCGCCTCGGTGTCGGTGCCGCCGAGCTCCGCCATCGCCTCGACCACGCCGTCGTCGTCCCGGTCCGCCACGCGCTCGCCGCCCCGGTCGTGCGGGGGCCGGGCGCCGGAGGCGAAGACGTGCACCGGCGGGGTGCCCCGCTCCTGGAGCAGCCGCGCCACCTCGTAGGCCAGCACGGCGCCCATGCTGTGCCCGAACAGCGCCGCCGGCCGGTCCATCAGCGGCGCCATCGCCCCGGCGACGAGCCGGGCGAGCTGGTGCGCGTCGGTGACGAACGCGTCCGCCAGCCGGTCGGCGCGGCCCGGGTACTGGACGGCCTGCACCTCGACGGCCGGGCTGACCGCCTTCGCCCAAGGCCGGTAGAACACCGCGGACCCGCCCGCGTGCGGCAGGCAGAACAGCCGCATCGACGCCCACGGCCGGGTCTCCGGGCAGCGGAACCAGCTCACGTGATCAGCTCCTCCTCCTGGTACCGGCGGGACGCCGCGCGCGGGTCGTGCGGCAGCGGCCACGGCGCGACCCGCGGGTCCGGGACCAGCTTGGCCGCGGTCGTCTCCGCCGCCACCTTGAAGCCGCGGCGCCGGTAGTTGGCCATCGCGTTCGGATGATCGAGCGTACTGGTGCGCAGCCACACCCGCGAGGCGGGACCGCTGCCGGCGGCCCACAGCTCGCCGCGCTGCCACGCCCGCCGGGTGCACTGCTCGACGAGGTGGCCGCCGTAGCCGCGGCCGACGAACGCCGGGGTCAGCCCGACGAGGTGGATCTCGGTGTCGCCGCCGGGCTGGGCCTCCAGCTCGAAGAACCCGGCGATCGTCCCCTCGGCCATCGCGAGCCAGGTGGACAGCTCGGGGCGCTCCACCCAGGCCCGCCAGTCGGCGTGCGTCCAGGGGAAGCGGTCCGTCCAGCAGACGCGGGCGCCGACCATCGCGTACAGGGCCCGGTTGACGTCCGCGGACGGCACCCCGGCCAGGGTGAAGGTCATCTCGACGCCGGGCAGCGGCGCGGGCCGCAGGTCGGCGGCGTCGAGCATCTCCATCGCCCACTCGGTGACCGCGGGGATCTCCAGGGCGCGCCCCGCCGCCGGGTCACTCACCCATGGCCTCGATGAGGCTCTTCGGCCGCATGTCGGTCCAGTTCTCCTCGATGTACTCCAGGCAGGCCTGCCGGGTGTCCTCGACCTTGGCGACCGTCCATCCGTCGGGGACCTCGGCGAACGACGGCCACAGCGAGTGCTGGCCCTCGTCGTTGACGAGGACGACGTACGTGCCGTCGGCGTCCTCGAAGGGGTTCGTCATCGGAGTCCCTTTCCAGTGTTCCCAGGTGTCTGGTCGTTGACGTGCAGTTTGTCGAGTTTCGCGGCGAGCACGGCGCCCATCTCGGCGGCCGGGCCCGGCTCCAGCAGGAAGTGGTGCTCGACGTCCAGGGGGTAGTCCTCGATCTGCCCCTCGACGAGCGGCCCCCAGTTGGACGGCCCGGTCGGCGAGTCCGCGGTGCGGCCCCGCAGGGCGGTGAAGAAGACGACGTCGCCGCGGTACCGGCCGGGCCGGTACCGCTCGGCCTGGCGCAGGCCGTTCTCGTAGTTGCGGTAGACGTTGACGAGGTCGTCCTCCTGGAGGGTGGCGAGGGCGTCGTCGCGTTCGGCGAGCACGGCCATGATCTGGGCCATGTCGGGATTGCCGTCGCCGGCGACCATCCGCGCGTCGATCCCGATCGACTCCAGCAGCTCGGGGAGGATCTCCCGCTTCTCCGCCTCCAGGTCCTGGGTGTGGTAGGCGTCGATGAGCCCGAGCAGCCCGACGCGCTCCCCGGCCTCCTGGAGCCGGACGGCCATCTCGTAGGCGATGAGGCCGCCGAGCGACCAGCCCACGAGGTGGTAGGGGCCGGACGGCCGGACGGCGCGGATCCGCTCGATGTAGTCCCGCGCCATCTCCTCGACCGAGCCGGGCAGGTCCTCGCGGGTGAACGCGCTGCCCTGGAGGCCGTAGATCGGCTGGTCGGGGCCGAGGTGGCGCTGGAACTGCAGGTAGCTCCAGGCGAGGCCGCCTGCGGGGTGGACGAAGAAGACCGGCGGCCGGGTCCCGGTGGTGCGGATCGGCAGGAGCATCTCGAAGCCGAGCCGGTCCTCGGGCTCCCCGGCGCGCAGCAGCGCCTCGACGGTCTGGTGGGTGAACACGTCGCGGGGCGTCAGCTCGATCCCGGCCTGGCGGGCGCGGGTGACGAGCTTCAGCGCGGCGATGCTGTCGCCGCCGAGGTCGAAGAAACTGACGTCGGCGCCGACCCGGTCGAGGCCGAGGACGTCCGCGACGATCCCGCAGAGCGCCTCCTCATCGGGGGTGGCGGGGTCACGCCCGGCGGCGGCCTCGGCGTAGTCGGGCGCGGGCAGGGCCCGCCGGTCGAGCTTGCCGTTCGGGCCGACGGGGAAGGTGTCGAGCCGGACGAACGCGGCGGGCACCATGTACTCCGGCAGCCGCGCCGCGAGGAACTCCTTGAGCCCGTCGGTCCCGGGCGCGATGACGTACGCGACGATGGTCTTGGCGCCCGGGGCGTCCTGGCGGGCGACGACGGCGGCGTTCGCGACGTCCGGGTGCGCGGTGAGCGCGGCCTCGATCTCGCCCAGCTCGATCCGGAACCCGCGGACCTTCACCTGCTGGTCGGCGCGGTCGACGTATTCGAGGGCGCCGTCGGGGCGGTGCCGGACGAGGTCGCCCGTCCGGTACATGCGGGACCCGGGCGGCCCGAACGGGTCGGGGACGAACCGCTCCCCCGTCAGGGACGCGCGCCGCAGGTAGCCGCGGCCGACGCCCGGCCCCGCGATGTAGGCCTCGCCGACGACGCCGGGCGGGACGGGCCGCAGCGCCGGGTCGAGGACGTACGTCCGCCGGTCGTCCATGGGGTGCCCGAGCAGCGCGGACGTCTCGCCGGGGGCGGCGAGCAGCCGGGGCCGCTGCCGGTCGATGGTGGTGTAGGTGGTCGCCTCGGTGGGGCCGTAGACGTTGCCGACCTCGGTGTCCGGGCAGGCGGCGAGGACCCGGCGGACCGCGGCCATCGAGCCGGACTCGCCGCCGGTGAGCACCTCGCGGAGCCCGGCGAACGCCTGAGGCCGCTCGTCGGCGATCAGGTTGAACAGCGTCGTGGTGAGGAACAGGCCGGTGAGGCCGTGCGCGCGGACCAGCTCCTCGACGGACTCGCCGGTGAGGTGGCCGGGCGGCGCGACGACGGTGGCGCCGCCGTGCAGCAGCGGCGTCCAGATCTCGTAGATGTGCGCGTCGAAGGCGTGCGGGGAGTGGAAGAGCACGCGGTCGTGGGCGCCGCCGCGCAGCTCCCCGTCGGTGGCGAGGCTCACCGCGTCGCGGTGGCGGAGCATGACGCCCTTCGGCACGCCGGTCGAGCCGGAGGTGAACAGCACGCAGGCGAGCTGCTCGGGATGGCACGGGACGTCCGGGGCGATGGCGGGCTGCGCGCCGGTCTCCGGGTCGTCGTCCACGACGACGACGTGCGCGGAGGTGTCGAGGCGGTCGACGCGGCCGCGCATGGCGGTGTCGACGAGCAGGACGGGCGCGTCGACCTCGGCGATGGCCCACGCCGTCCGCTCGGGCGGGTAGGCGTGGTGGATCGGCGCGTAGGCGCCGCCCGCCTTGAGCACGGCCAGGGACGCCACGACGCCGGCCGCCGACCGCTCCACCAGAACCGCGACGGGCGTCTCGCGGCGGACGCCGAGCCCGGCGAGGCGGTGCGCCAGCCGGTTCGCGCGCTCGTCCAGCTCCGCGTAGGTGATCGTCTCCCCGCCCGCGACGACGGCCTCGGCGTCCGGGGTCTGCGCGAGCTGCTCGGCGAAGCGGCCGGTCAGCGTGCCGGCCCGCCGCTGCGTGCCGGCTCCCTGCCAGGCGCGCAGCACGAGGTCGCGTTCGTCGTCCTCCAGCACGTCGATGCGGCCGAGCGGCAGGCCGGGGCGGTGCGCGACGGACTCCAGGATCCGCACGAACCGCCGCATCAGCCGCTGCGCCCCGTCCTCGGTGAAC
Organism: Spirillospora sp. NPDC000708; assembly: GCF_040299565.1. Lineage (NCBI taxonomy): Bacteria > Bacillati > Actinomycetota > Actinomycetes > Streptosporangiales > Thermomonosporaceae > Spirillospora > Spirillospora sp. NPDC000708. Next base: position 210,154 of record NZ_JBEPCJ010000004.1, on the reverse strand, counting down.
AGGTCCGTGCGGAAGTCCAGCCGCAGCGACAGGCTCTGTCCGCCCCGACCAACCGACCCCGACCGACCTCCCGGGCCCGGGACGGCGGCGAGGGTCAGCGGGTAGTGGGTGGCGTCGTGGCCGTCGACGTTGTGGAGGGTGAGGCCGCCGAGGTCGGCGCCGGCGGCGTCGGGGTCGAACGGGTAGTTCTCCAGGACGGTCATCGTGTCGAACAGCGGCCCGGTCCCGGCGAGCCGCTGCACGTCCGACAGGCCGAGGTGGTGGTGCTGCATCAGCGCGGCCTGCTCGTCCTGCAGGCGGGCGAGGGCGGCGGCGACGGTGTCGGCGGGGCGGACCCGGACGCGGATCGGCAGCGTGTTGATGAACAGGCCGATCATCTGCTCGACGCCGGGCAGCTCGGGCGGGCGCCCGGACACGGCGGCGCCGAACACCACGTCCGTCGCGCCGGTGAGGCGGCCGAGCAGGACGCCCCAGCCGAGCTGGAGCACGGTGTTGAGGGTGACGCCCTGGGCGCGGGCGCGCGCGGACAGCGCGGCGGTGAGGTCCTCGGTGAGCCGGATCCGGACGCGGCCGGGCTCGGCGACACCGGGCTCGCCGGCACCGGGCGCGACGAGGGTCGGCCCGTCGACGCCGTCGAGGGCGCGTCGCCAGGCGTCCTCGGCGGCGGCGCGGTCCTGCCCCGCGATCCACGCGAGGTAGTTCTTGTACGGGGTGACGCGCGGCATGCCGGTGTCGTCGCCCTTGGCGAGGTACAGCGCGAACAGCTCGGTCTGCAGGACGGGCGTGGACCAGCCGTCCAGCAGGATGTGGTGGTTGGTGAACACCATCCGGTGCAGGCCGTCCGCCAGCCGGATCAGCAGGAAGCGCAGCAGCGGCGGCCGGGTCATGTCGAACGGGCGGGCCCGCTCGGCCTCGGCCAGCTCCCGCGCCCGCGCGTCCCGCTCGGCCTCGGGCAGGCCGGTCAGGTCGGCGTCCTCCCACGGCAGCCGGACGGCGCGGTGCACGACCTGGACGGGCGAGCCCTCCTTGCGCTGCCGGAACCCGGCGCGCAGGTTCGCGTGCCGGCGCAGCAGGGTCGCGGCGGCGGCGCGCAGGGCGGCCACGTCGAGGGGGCCGCGCAGGTCGAACACGATCTGCGCGGTGTAGACGTCGTGCCCCGAGTCGTACAGGGCGTGGAAGAACAGGCCCTGCTGCAACGGGGACAGCGGGAGGATGTCCTCAAGCTGCGACTTGCTCAATCCAGCTCCCATTCACCGTCGAGTTCGGCGGCGAGCTCGTCGATCTCGTCCTGGCTGACGTCGACCAGCGACAGGTCGGAGGGGGTGAAGCCGCCCACGGGCTCGTCGGCGGGCGCGTCCACGACGTGCGCGACGAGGCCGCGCAGCGCCGCGAACCAGCGTTCGGCGAGGTCGCGGACGGCGTGCTCGTCGAACAGGCCGCCCGCGTAGGTCCAGGTGGCGCTGAGCTCGGGGCCGTCCGGAAGGTCGCGGGTGTGGGCGTTGACCTCGACGGCGTGGACGAGGCCGAGCGCGTCGTCCTGCCCGCCGCCGAGCGCCTCGGCGTCGGCCTGCCCGGCGGGCCCCCAGTCGGTGGCCTCGGGCACCGCGGACCGGCCGAGGTAGTTGAAGGCGATCTGCGGGTGCGGGCGGCCGCCGAGCCGCCGCGCGGCGGCCGGGTTGAGGTGGCGCAGCAGCCCGTACCCGATCCCGTTGTCGGGGATCTCCCGCAGCTGCTCCTTGACCCGCTTCAGCGCGGTGCCGACGGCCTGCCCGCCCTCGCGGACGTCGCCGGGCTCGACCCAGCCGGCGTCGAGCCGGACGGGGTGGATCGCGGTGAACCAGCCGGCGGTGCGGGACAGGTCGACGCCCGGCACGATCTCCTCGCGGCCGTGGCCCTCCAGGTCGATGAGGACGGCGGTGTCGTCGCACACGCCCCGGTCGCGGCGCCATTCGGCGACGGCGAGGGCGAGGCCGGTGAGCAGGACGTCGTTGGCGCGGCCGTGGAACGCGGCCGGGACGTCGGTGAGCAGCGGCCCGGTGACGTCGGCGGGCAGGTGGAGGGTGAGGTGCCGGGCCGTCCCGAACGTGTCGGCCTTCGGGTCCAGGGGGCGGGCGCCGAGGGCGGGGTCGGGGGTGGCGAGGACGTCCTCCCACAGCGCCAGCTCGGCGGTGCGGGACGGGTCGGACGCCTCCGCGACCAGGCGCTGCGCCCAGCGGCGGAACGAGGTCGGGACCGGGTCGAGGGTCCCGCCCGCCCAGGCGGTGACGAGGTCGGGCAGCAGGATCCGCCAGGACACGCCGTCGACGACGAGGTGGTGCAGGGTCAGCAGCAGGCGGCCGGACGCGCCGGGGCCGGCGTCGAACCAGACGAGCTGCGCCACCGTCCCGGCCCCGGGGTCGAGGCGGTCGCGGGCGGCGCGGGCCTGCTCGGCGAGGACGGCGCGCAGCGCGCCGCCGTCAAGGCCGGTGACGTCGACGCGATGGACCAGCGGCGCCGCGTCGACCGCGCCGGGCTCGGCGACCTCGAACTCGCCGTCCCGCACGCGGAGCCGCAGCATGTCGTGGTGGTCGACGAGGGTCTGGAGGGCCGCCGCCAGTTCCCCGGCGCCGAGGCCGGGCGGGACCTGCAGCAGCATCCGCTGGCTGTAGCCGGTGGTCGGGCCGTCCAGCTCCTGGAACCAGCGCATGATCGGGGTGGCAGGGACCTGGCCGACGCCCGCGCCGGGCGCCTCCGCCTCGATCCGCTCGCCCTCGCCGACGGGGCGCGACGCCGCCGCCAGCTCCTCGACGGTCTGGTGCTGGAACACCTCGCGGGGCGTGATGACCAGGCCGGACTGCCGGGCGCGCGACACGAGCTGGATCGCGATGATCGAGTCGCCGCCGAGGTCGAAGAACCCGTCGTCGATCCCGACCCGCTCCAGGTTCAACACCTCGGCGAACAGCCCGGCGAGCGTCTCCTCCTCGGGCGTGCGCGGCGCGCGCGACGACGCCTTGGCGGCGAAGTCGGGCGCGGGCAGCGCCGCGCGGTCGAGCTTGCCGTTCGTGGTGAGCGGCAGCGCGTCGAGCACCACCACGGCGGCCGGGACCATGTAGTCGGGCAGGCTCCGGCCCGCGAACGCGCGCAGCTCCGCCGGGTCGGTCTCGCCGGTGGTCACGACGTAGCCGATCAGGCGGTCGTCGCGGACGACGACGGCCGCGTCCGCCACGGCGTCGTGCCGGGTCAGCGCGGACTGGACCTCGCCCAGCTCGATCCGGAAGCCGCGCAGCTGCACCTGCTGGTCGGCGCGGCCGAGGTATTCGAGCGTGCCGTCGGCGCGCCGGCGGCCGAGGTCGCCGGTCCGGTACATGCGGGTGCCCGGCTTGCCGTGGGGGTCGGCGACGAACCGCTCGGCGGTCAGGCCGGGGCGGTTGAGGTAGCCGCGCGCCAACCCCGGGCCCGCGACGTACATCTCCCCCACCACGTTCGGCGGGACGGGCTGGAGCCGCGCGTCGAGCACGTAGACGCGCAGGTCCGGGATGCCGGTACCGATGACGCTGCCCGGCGCGGTGGCCGCGGAGACCCGGTCGAGCGCGAGGTACGAGACGTGGACGGTCGTCTCGGTGATCCCGTACATGTTGACGAGGGTCGGCGCGTCCTCGGCGTGGCGGGAGTACCAGTCTTCGAGGCGTCCGAGGTCGAGGGCCTCGCCGCCGAACACGACGTACCGCAGCGCGAGATCCGCGCCCGGGTTCGCCTTGTCGGCGGCCATGAGCTGGTAGAACGCCGACGGCGTCTGGTTCAGGACGGTGACCCGCTCGTCGGCCAGCAGCTTCAGGAACTCGTCCGGCGACCGCGACGTCAGGTACGGGACCACCACGAGACGGCCGCCGTGCAGCAGCGGCCCCCACAGCTCCCACACCGAGAAGTCGAACGCGTAGGAGTGGAACAGGGTCCAGACGTCGTCCGGGCCGAAGTGGAACCACTCTTCGGTGGAGCGCAGCAGCCGGACGACGTTCTGGTGCGGGACCACGACGCCCTTGGGACGCCCGGTCGACCCCGACGTGTAGATCACGTACGCGGGATGGTCGGGCGAGACCGCAACGCCTAGGTTCGCGTCGTCGTAGCCGGACGCGTCCAGGTCGCCGGGACGCAGGGTCAGGACGGGGGCGGCGTCCTCGACCATGTACGCGATGCGGTCCTCGGGGTAGTCGGGGTCGATCGGAACGTACGCCGCCCCGGCCTTCAGGACCGCGAGGATCGCGACGACGAGATCAGCGGAGCGCGGCAGCGCCAGCGCGACGAACTGCTCCGGGCCGACGCCCTGCTCGGCCAGGCGCCGCGCCAGCCGGTTCGCCCGCGCGTTCACCTCCCCGTACGTCAGCGACACGCCCTCGAACGACACCGCCACCGCCCCCGGACGCGCCGCCGCCTGCGCCTCGAACAGCGCCGGGATCGTCGACCGCTCCACCTCCGGCGCCTTGCCGCCCGCCCACTTGCGCAGGATGGTGCGGCGTTCGGCGCGTTCCAGGATCTCGGCGGTGCCGATGGGGGCGTCCGGGTCGGCGACGAGGTCGCGGACGAGCCGCTCGAACCGTCCGGCGATCGCGGCGGCGGTCGCCGGGTCGAACAGGTCGAGGGCGTATTCGAGACCGGCCTCGATCCCGTCCGGCGCGCCGTCGCCGCCGTGCCGCTCCTCCAGGTAGAGGGACAGGTCGTACTTCGCCGTCCCGGCGGTGAGCGGCTCCGCCCCGCCGGTGAGGCCGTCCATCTCCAGGCGCGCCTCGGGGTTGTTCTGGAACGACAGGGCGACCTGGAACAGCGGGTGACGGGCCATCGACCGCGCCGGGTTCAGCACCTCGACGAGCCGCTCGAACGGCAGGTCCTGGTGGCCGTAGGCGGCGAGGTCGGTCTCCTTCACCCGCGCGACCAGCTCGCGGAACGACGGGTCGCCGGAGGTGTCGGTGCGCAGGACGAGCATGTTGACGAACATGCCGACGAGGTCGTCCAGGGCCTCGTCGGTGCGGCCCGCGATCGGCGACCCGATCGGGACGTCGGTGCCCGCGCCGAGCCGGGTCAGCAGCGCGGCGAACGCGGCCTGCATGACCATGAACAGGCTCGCGCCGCTCTCCCGGGCGAGCCGCAGCAGGCCCGCGTGCAGCTCGGCGTCCAGCTCGAAGGCGTGCGTGCCGCCCCGGTAGGACGCCTCCGGCGGGCGCGGCCGGTCGGTGGGCAGCCGCAGCTCCTCCGGCAGTCCCGCCAGCGCGTCCCGCCAGTACGCGATCTGCCGGGAGATCAGGCTGTCCGGGTCGTCCTCGGACCCGAACAGCTCGCGCTGCCAGAGCGTGTAGTCGGCGTACTGGACGGGCAGCGGCGCCCACTGCGGCGCCCGGCCCTCCGCGCGCGCCGCGTAGGCGAGGACCACGTCGCGGGCCAGCGGCGCCATCGACCAGCCGTCCGCCGCGATGTGGTGCAGCACCAGCACCAGGACGTGCGCGCCGCCGTCGTGCGTGTCACCGTCGTGCGTGTCACCGTCGAGGGCGAACAGCCGGGCCCGCAGCGGCGGCTCCACCGACAGGTCGAAGCCCCGCCCGACCTCGGCGGCGAGCGCCGCCGGCAGCGCCGCCTCGGCGACGGGGGCGACGTCGAGGCGCGGCCGGGCGGCGGCCGGGTCCAGGACGAGCTGGCGGGCGCTGCCCGACCCGTCCGGGAAGATCGTCCGCAGCGACTCGTGCCGCTCGACGACGTCGGCGAGCGCGGCGCGCAGCGCGTCCAGGTCGAGGGCGCCCTCCAGCCGCAGCGCGACCGGCATGTTGAACGTCGCGGACGCGCCCTCGAACCGGTTGAGGAACCAGAGCCGCTGCTGCGCGTACGACAGCGGCACGACCTCGGGGCGCTCGGCGCGGCGCAGCGGCGGCCGCACGTCCCCGCCGGCCCCGGCGAGCCGCTCGGCGAGGCCCGCGACCGTCGGGGCCTCGAACAGCGCCCGGACGGGCAGCTCGGCGCGCAGCGCGGTCCGGATCCGGCCGACGAGGCGGGTCGCGGTGAGCGAGTCGCCGCCGAGGTCGAAGAACCCGTCGTCGACGCCGACCCGCGGGACGCCGAGGATCTCCGCGAACAGCCCGCAGAGGATCTCCTCCTGCGGGGAGCGCGGCGCGCGGCTCACCGGCGCGCCGGTGTCGGGCGCGGGCAGCGCGGACCGGTCCAGCTTCCCGTTCACGGTCAGCGGCAGCGCGTCCAGCACGGTGAACGCCGGGACCATGTAGTCGGGCAGCCGCTCGGCCGCGGACCGCCGCAGCGCGGCGGCGTCCAGGCCCGCCGCCCGGTCGGCGGGCACCACGTAGGCGGCGAGCCGCCGGTCGCCGGGCCGGTCCTCGCGGACGACCACGGCGGCTTGTGCGACCCCGTCGAACCCGGCGACGACGGCCTCGATCTCCCCCGGCTCGACCCGGAACCCGCGGATCTTGACCTGGTCGTCGGCGCGGCCCAGGTACTCGATGGTGCCGCCGGGGAGCCAGCGGGCGAGGTCGCCGGTCCGGTACATGCGGTCGCCCGGCGCGCCGAACGGGTCGGCGACGAACCGCTCGGCGGACAGCCCCGGCCGCCCGAGGTAGCCGCGCGCGAGCTGCGCACCCGCGAGGTACAGCTCGCCGGGAACGCCCGCGGGCGCGGGCTGGAGCGCCGCGTCCAGCACGTAGGCGCGCGTGTTGCGGTGCGGCCCGCCGATGGAGACCCGCTCGGACCGCGCGACGACCTGGTTCATCGTGTCGATGGTCGACTCGGTCGGGCCGTAGAGGTTCCGCGTCGTCAGGCCGGGGACCCCGCGCAGCTCGTTCCAGAGCGCGTCGCCGACGGCCTCGCCGCCGAGCAGCAGGTGCGAGGGCAGGTGGCGGCCGTCATCGTCGAGCAGGCCCGCCTCGCGGAGCGAGGCGAAGTGCGACGGCGTGGTGTTGACCAGGTCGATCCGCGCGCGCGCCACGTACGCGGTGTACGCCTCGACGTCCCGGCGCGTCGCGTCGTCGATGAGGTGCAGCTCGTGGCCGTGCATCATCCACAGCAGCCCGTGCCAGGACGTGTCGAACGAGAACGACGCGAGGTGCGCGAACCGCATCCGGCGCCCGCCGGCCGCCGCGATCGCCGGGTCGATGAACGCGTCCCGGTGCGCCTCGAAGTAGTTCAGGACGCCGGTGTGCGGGATCGTCACGCCCTTGGGGCGCCCCGTCGATCCGGACGTGTAGATGACGTAGGCGGCGTTGCCCGCCCGCAGCGGCCGGACCCGGTCGGCGTCGGCGGGGTCGCCGGGGTCGCCGGGGTCGTGCTCGGGCCCGCTTCCGCCCAGCGGCAGGTCCTCGGCGGTGAGGGTGAGCGCGGGGCGGCAGTCGTCCAGCATGTACGCGATGCGGTCCGCCGGGTACTCGGGATCGACCGGCACGTACGCGGCGCCCGCCTTCAGCACGCCGAGGATCGCCACGACGATCTCGGGCGTGCGCGGCAGGACGATCGCGACGCGGTCCTCGGCGCCGATCCCCCGCGCGATCAGCTCGTGCGCGAGCCGGTTGGCGCGCCCGTTCAGCTCGGCGTAGGTGAGGGACGTGTCGCCGCACACGAGGGCGGTCTCGCCAGGGGTGCGCGCCGCCTGCGCCTCGAACAGCGCCGGCAGCGTGCCGGACGGGACGTCGGCGGCGGTGTCGTTCCAGCGCGCCAGGGCGGCGCGCTCGTCCTCGCTCGCCAGCGGGACCGCGCCGATGAGCTGGGACGAGTCCTCCGCGAACGCCTCCAGGAAGCGGCGGACGCGGGCCAGCAGCGCCTCGACGACCTCCCGCTCGAACACGTCGGGCCGGTAGTGCAGGCGCAGCGACAGCCGGTCGTCCGGTACCGCGACGAACGACAGCGGGAAGTGCGTCGCGTCGTAGGAGTCGGCGGCGGCGATGCGGACCCCGTTCAGCGAGCCGTCCAGCATGGCCGGGTCGAACGGGTAGTTCTCCAGCACCGTCATCGTGTCGAACAGCGCGCCGCCGTGGCCCGCGACCCGCTGGATGTCGGTGAGGCCGAGATGGTGGTGCGCCAGCAGCGCGGTCTGCTCCTCCTGGAGCCGCTCCATCAGCGCGGCGAGCGGCTCGTCCGGGCGGTGCCGGACGCGGATCGGCAGCGTGTTGATGAACAGGCCGATCATCTGCTCGATGCCGGGCAGCTCCGGCGGGCGGCCTGACACGGTCGCGCCGAACACCACGTCCTCGCTGCCGAGGAACCGGCCGAGGACCAGGCCCCACGCGCCCTGCAGCACGGTGCTGAGCGTGACGCCGTGCCGGCGGGCGGCCCGGGACAGCCGGCGGGTGGTGCGCTCGTCCAGCTCGGCGGCGGTGCGCTCCGGCGGGCGCGGCGCGCGTGCGGCGGCCTCCGGCGCGACGAGGCTCGGCTCCTCCACCCCGTCGAGGGCGCGGCGCCACGCCTCCTCGGCGGCGGCGCGGTCCTGCTTCGCCAGCCACGCCAGGTAGTTCTTGTACGGGGTGACGCGCGGGAACCCGGCGTCGTGGCCGCCCTGCACGTACAGCATGAACAGCTCGGTCGCCAGGATCGGCGTGGACCAGCCGTCCAGCAGGATGTGGTGGTTGGTGAAGATCAGCCGGTACCGCTCCGGGCCCGTCCGGACCAGCACGAACCGCAGCAGCGGCGGCGCGGTCATGTCGAAGCCGCGCGCCCGCTCCCGCGCCACGATCGCGTCGGCCTCGGCGGCGTCCGCCGCCTCGGTCTCCTCCCACGGCAGCTCGACGGTGCGCGGCACGACCTGCACGGGCCGCGACAGGTCCTCGTGCCAGAACGCGGCGCGCAGGTTGGAGTGCCGGCGCAGCAGCGTCTCGGCGGCCGTCCGCAGCGCCCCGGCGTCCACCGGCCCTTCGAGGTCGAGCACGATCTGCGCGGTGTAGACGTCCCTGCCGTCCGCGCCGTCGCCGTCGCCGCCCTCGCCGCCCTCGCCGCCCTCGGCGTCGAACAGCGCGTGGAAGAAGAACCCCTGCTGCAAGGGAGACAGCGGCAGGATGTCCTCGAGGTCCCCCCGGTTCACGACTGGCCCCTCCACGCGTTCTGCAGCTTGTCGATCTCGCTCTGGTCCAGGTCCACGAGCAGGTCGGACGGGGTGAACCCGCCGGCGGGGGCGGCGTCGCCGGCGGCGGCGACGTGCGCGACGAGGCCGCGCAGCGCGGTGAACCAGCCGTCGGCCAGCTCCCGGACGGCGGCCTGCTCCAGCAGCCCGCCGGGCCACGTCCACGTCGCCGACAGCAACGGGCCGCCGGGCACGTCCCGGGTGATCGCGTTGATCTCCAGGACGTGCGCGACCGGCATCCGCGGGTCCTCGCCCGCGGGCGTCTCCTCGGGCGCGATCGTCCAGTCGCCGTCCCCGTCGCCGGGCGCGACGCGGCCGAGGTAGTTGAACGCGATCGGCGCGGCGGGCGGTTCGGCGAGCTCCTCGGCGGCGTCGCCGCCGCCGTAGCGCAGCAGCCCGTACCCGATGCCGCCGTCCGGGACGGCGCGGAGCTGCTCCTTCACCTTCTTGATCGCGGTGCCGACGGCGGCGCCGCCGTCGCGGACCGCGGCCCAGTCGGCGGCGCCGGCGTCGAGCCGGACGGGGTGGATGGAGGTGAACCAGCCGGCGGTGCGGGACAGGTCCACGCCCGGCACGACGTCCTCGCGGCCGTGGCCCTCCAGGTCGACGAGCACGTCCGTGCCGCGGCCGGCGCCGTGCCGGCGGCGCCACTGCGCGACGGCGAGGGCGAGGCCGGTGAGCAGGACGTCGTTGGCGCGGCCGTGGAACGCGGCGGGCACGTCGGTGAGCAGCGGCCCGGTGACGTCGGCGGGCAGCTCCACGGTCAGCGACCGGGCGCGGGCTGCGATGTCCACGCGCGGGTCGAGGGCGCGCGGGGCGAGCCGCTGGGGCGGGCCGTCCACGATGTCGAGCCAGTCCTCCAGCTCGTCCTCGCGGTCGGCGGCGGTGGCGGTGAGCCGCTGCGCCCACCGGCGGAACGAGGTCGGGACGGGGTCGAGGGTCCCGCCCGCCCAGGCGGTGACGAGGTCGGGCAGCAGGATCCGCCAGGTGACGCCGTCCACGACGAGGTGGTGCAGGACGACGAGGAGGCGGCCCTGCTCGCGGCCCGCGTCGAACCAGACGAGCTGCGCCGTCGTCCCGGCCTCGGGGTCGAGGCGGTCGCGGGCGGCGGCGGCCTGCTCGGCGATGACCACGGCGAGCTTGTCGGCGTCGAGGCCCGCGACGTCCACCCGGGTGACGAGGGCGGCGGCGTCCACGGCGCCGGCCTGCCGGACGACCGGCTGCCACCGGTCGCCGTCGGCGTCGAGGCGGAGCCGGAGGACGTCGTGGTGGTCCAGGACGGTCTGGAACGCGGCCGTGAGGCCCTCCGCGCCGAGCGCGGGCGGGGTGCGCAGCAGCATCGACTGGTGGAAGCCCCTGATCAGGGACGCGTCGCCGCCGACCCGGTCGCGGAGCCACGCGACGATCGGGGTGACCGGGACCGGTCCGACGCCCGCGCCGGGCGCCTCGGCCTCGACGCGCTCGTCCTCGCCGACCGGCCGCGCGACCGCGGCGAGCTCCTCGACGGTCTGGTGCTGGAACACGTCGCGGGGCGTGATGACCAGGCCGGACTGCCGGGCCCGCGACACGAGCTGGATCGCGATGATCGAGTCGCCGCCGAGGTCGAAGAACCCGTCGTCGATCCCGACCCGGTCCAGGGTGAGGACCTCCCGGAACAGACCGGCGAGGGTCTCCTCCTCCGGCGTGCGGGGCGCACGAGAGGACGCCTTCGCGGCGAAGTCGGGCGCGGGCAGCGCCGCGCGGTCGAGCTTGCCGTTGACGGTCAGCGGCAGCGCGTCCAGCTCCACGACCACGGCCGGGACCATGTGGTCGGGCAGGTCGCCGCTTGCGAACTTGCGCAGCTCGGCGGGGTCGACGGGCGCCGAGGCGACGACGTAGGCGACGAGGCGGTCGTCGCGGACGACGACGGCGGCGTCCGACACGGCGTCGTGCCGGGCCAGGGCCGCTTCGATCTCGCCCAGCTCGATGCGGAAGCCGCGGAGCTGCACCTGCTGGTCGCTGCGGCCCAGGTATTCGAGGCGGCCGTCCTTCAGCCACCGCCCGAGGTCGCCGGTCCGGTACATGCGGGTGCCGGGGGCGCCGTGCGGGTCGGCGACGAACCGCTCCGCGCTCAGGCCGGGACGGTTGAGGTAGCCGCGCGCCAGCCCCGGGCCCGCGACGTACAGCTCACCGACGACGCCCGGCGGGACGGGCTGGAGCCGCTCGTCGAGGACGTAGACGCGCAGGTCCGGGATGCCGGCGCCGATGACGCTGCCCGGCGCGGTCGCGGCGTAGGCGCGGTCCAGGGCGATGTACGAGACGTGCACCGTGGTCTCGGTGATCCCGTACATGTTCACGAGGGTCGGCGCGTCCTCGGGGTGCCGCGAGTACCAGTCCTCCAGGCGGCCCAGTTCGAGGGCCTCGCCGCCGAACACGACGTACCGCAGCGCGAGATCCGCGCCCGGGTTCGCCTTGTCGGCGGTCATGAGCTGGTAGAACGCCGACGGCGTCTGGTTCAGGACGGTGACCTGCTCGTCGGCCAGCAGCTTCAGGAACTCGTCCGGCGACCGCGACGTCAGGTACGGGACGACGACCAGGCGGCCGCCGTAGAGCAGCGAGCCCCACAGCTCCCAGACGGTGAAGTCGAAGGCGTAGGAGTGGAACAGCGTCCACACGTCGTCGGGGCCGAAATCGAACCAGTGCTCCGTCGAGCGCAGCAGCCGGACGACGTTCTGGTGCGGGACCACGACGCCCTTGGGACGCCCGGTCGACCCCGACGTGTAGATCACGTACGCGGGGTGGTCCGGCGAGACCGGCACGCCGAGGTTCGCGTCGTCGTAGCCGGACGCGTCGAGATCGTCCGGGCCGATGGTCAGGACGGGGGCGGCGTCCTCGACCATGTACGCGATGCGGTCCTCGGGGTAGTCCGGGTCCATCGGGACGTAGGCGGCGCCCGACTTCAGCACGGCGAGGATCGCCACGACCAGGTCCGCCGAGCGCGGCAGTTTCAGCGCGACGAACTGCTCCGGGCCGACGCCCTGCTCGGCCAGGCGCCGCGCCAGCCGGTTCGCCCGCGCGTTCACCTCCCCGTACGTCAGCGACACGCCCTCGAACGACACCGCCACCGCCCCCGGACGCGCCGCCGCCTGCGCCTCGAACAGCGCCGGGATCGTCGACCGCTCCACCTCCGGCGCCTTGCCGCCCGCCCATTCGCCGAGCACCAGGTCGCGCTCGGCCGGGTCGAGGACGTCCGCGGCGCCGATGGGGGCGTCCGGGTCGGCGAGCAGCGCCGACAGGTACCGCTCGAAGCGGGCGACGAGCCGCTCCGCCGTCGCCGGGTCGTACAGGTCGAGCGCGTACTCCAGCTCGCCGTCGAGGCCGTCCTCCCGCTCGGTGAGGACCATCAGCAGGTCGAACCGGGACACGCCGGCGTGCAGCGGCTCCGCCTCGGCGGTGAAGCCGGGCAGCTCCAGCCGCGCCTCCGGGTTGTTCTGGAACGTCAGCCCGACCTGGAACAGCGGGTGCCGGGCGAGGTGCCGCGGCGGGTTGAGGACCTCGACGAGCCGCTCGAACGGGACGTCCTGGTGCGCGTAGGCGGCGAGGTCGGTCTCCTTGACCCGCGCGACCAGCTCGCGGAACGACGGGTCGCCGGAGGTGTCGGTGCGGAACACCAGCATGTTGACGAACATGCCGACGAGGTCGTCCAGGGCCTCGTCGGTGCGACCCGCGATCGGCGACCCGACCGGCACGTCCGTGCCCGCGCCGAGCCGCGTCAGCAGCGCCGCGAACGCGGCCTGCGCGACCATGAACGGGCTGGCGCCGGTGTCGAGCGCGAGCCTCCGCAGCGCCGCGTGCACGTCGGCGCCGAGCCGGAACCGGGCCGTCGCGCCGCGGTAGGACGCCTGCGCCGGACGCGGCCGGTCGGCCGGCAGTCCGAGCTCCTCGGGGAGCCCGGCGAGCGCGTCCCGCCAGTACGCGATCTGCCGGGAGATCAGGCTGTCCGGATCGTCCTCCGACCCGAACAGCTCCTGCTGCCAGAGCGTGTAGTCGGCGTACTGGACGGGCAGCGGCGCCCAGTCCGGCGCCCGGCCCTCCACGCGCGCCGCGTAGGCGGTGAGGACGTCGCGGGCCAGCGGCGCCATCGACCAGCCGTCGCCGCCGACGTGCTGCAGGAGCAGCAGCACGACGTGCTCGTCCGGCGCGAGCCGGAACAGGTGCGTGCGCAGCGGCGGCTCCGCGGAGATGTCGAAGGCGTAGCCGGCCGCCATGGCCAGCCGCGCCGGCAGCTCGGCCTCGGCGGTCTCGGTGATCTCCAGCTCCGGCCGGGCCGCGGCCGGGTCCAGCACCTGCTGGCGCGGCACGCCGCCGCTGTCGGGCAGGATCGTGCGGAGCGTCTCGTGCCGCCCGACGACGTCGCCGACGGCGGCGCGGAGCGCGCCCACGTCGAGCGGGCCGCGGACGCGCAGCGCGATCGGCATGTTGTAGGTCGCGGACGGTCCCTCGAACCGGTTGAGGAACCACTGCCGCTGCTGCGCGTACGACGGCGGGACGGTCTCGGGCCGCTCCCGGGGCTCCAGCGCGGGACGTCCGGGCGCGGCGTCCCGGCGGTCCAGCAGCGCGGCGAGCCCGGCGACGGTCGGCGCCTCGAACAGCGCGCGGACGGGCAGCTCGGCGTCCAGCGTCCGCCGGACACGGCTGACGACCCGCATCGCGATCAGCGAGTTGCCGCCGAGCGCGAAGAAGTCGTCGTCGGCGCCGACGCGGTCGAGGCCGAGCAGGTCGGCGAAGACGGCCGCGACGGCCTCCTCCCGCTCCCCCGACGGGGCCCGGAACGCGGTGGCGGGGACGGCGGGCGCGAGGTCCGGCTTCGGCAGCGCCCTGGTGTCGACCTTGCCGTTCGGGGTGAGCGGCAGCTCGTCCAGCACGACGACGGCGGCGGGGACCATCGCCTCGGGCAGGTTCGCGCGGACGTGCGCGCGCAGCTCCTCCGGGTCGACGGCCTCGCCGGGCGCGGCGACGACGTAGGCGACGAGGCGCTTCTCCACCGGCCCCGCGGCCGGTTCGGCGACCTCGACGAGGGTGACACCGGGCAGGTCGAGGCCGTCCACGGTGACGGCGGCGCGGGTCGCGGCGACCTGTTCCAGGGTGCGCAGGTACCAGCCGGCGAGCCGCTCGGCGGTGCCCGCGTCGAACAGGTCCCGCGCGTACTCCAGGACGCCGCTGAGGCCGCCGTCCGGGGCGCCCTCCAGCAGGAACTCCAGGTCGAACTTCGCGACGCCCGGGTCCACCGGCTCGACCGCGACGTTCAGGCCGGGCAGCTCGACGGACGCCTCGGGGTTGTTCTGCAGGGTCAGCATCACCTGGAACAGCGGGTGCCGGGCCAGCGACCGGACCGGGTTCAGGACCTCGACGAGCCGCTCGAACGGGACGTCCTGGTGCGCGTAGGCGGCGAGGTCGGTCTCCCGGACCCGCGCCAGCAGCTCCGCGAACGACGGGTCGCCCGAGGTGTCGGTGCGGAGCACGAGGGTGTTGACGAACACCCCGACGAGGTCGTCGAGGGCCTGGTCGGTGCGGCCCGCGATCGGCGAGCCGATCGGTACGTCGGTGCCGGCGCCGAGCCGGGTGAGCAGCGCGGCGAGCGCGGCCTGCAGCACCATGAACACGCTGACCTGGTGGTCGCGGGCGACGGCGCGCAGCCCCTCGTGCAGCTCCGCCGGGACCTCGAAGGCGGCCCGCCCGCCCCGGTAGGAGGCGCGGTCGGGGCGCGGCCGGTCCAGCGGGAGGGCGATCTGGTCGGGCAGCCCGGCGAGGGCGTCCTTCCAGTAGGCGATCTGGCGGGCGGCGAGGCCGTCCGGGTCGTCCTCGGAGCCGAGCAGCTCGCGCTGCCAGAGCGCGTAGTCGGCGTACTGGACGGGCAGCGGCGCCCACTCGGGCGCCTTCCCGTCGCGGCGCGCCAGGTAGGCGGTGACGACGTCGCGGGCCAGCGGCGCCATCGACCAGCCGTCGCCCGCAATGTGGTGCAGGACGAGCAGCAGCAGATGCTCGTCCGTGCCGAGGCGGTACAGGTGGGCCCGGAGGGGCAGGTCGGACGCCAGGTCGAAGCCGCGGGTGGCGTCGGCGAACACCGCCCCGAACAGGTCGCCGGGGTCGGCGTCGCCGATCGTCAGCGGCGGGTCGGCGTCGGCCGGGTCCAGGATGATCTGGACCGGTTCGCCGTCGGCGTCGCCGAAGACGGTCCGCAGCGACTCGTGCCGGGCGACGACGTCGCGGAGCGCGGCGCGCATCGCGGCGACGTCGACCGCGCCGGTCAGCCGCAGCGGGATCGGCAGGTTGTAGGTCGCGGTGAGGCCCTCGAGGCGGTTGAGGAACCAGAGCCGCTCCTGGGCGTGCGACACCGGCAGCGGGTCGGGCCGCTCCGCCGGCCGCAGCGCGGGCCGCCGCGCCTCGCCGCCGGACGCGGCGATCCGCTCGGCGAGGCCGGCGACGGTCGGCGTCTCGAACAGCGCCCGGACGGGCAGCTCGACGTTCAGCGCGGCGCGCGCCCGCGCGACGACGCGGGTCGCCTTCAGCGAGTCGCCGCCGTGGTCGAAGAACCCGTCGTCGACGCCGACCCGCTCCACCCCGAGGACGTCGGCGAAGATGCCGGCGAGGATCTCCTCGCGGGCGTCGCGCGGGCCCCGCGCGGACTCCGGCGCGGCGAGGTCCGGCTCGGGCAGCGCGGCACGGTCCAGCTTCCCGTTCGGGTTGAGCGGCATCGCGTCCAGCGCCACGATCGCCGACGGCACCATGTACGCGGGCAGCGTCCGGCCGACGAACCCGCGCAGCTCCTGCGCCGGCACCGCCCTTGCGTCGGGGCCGACGACGTAGCCGACCAGGACGGTGTCGCCGGCGGCGTCGCGGCGGGCGACGACGACGCTCTGCGTCACCGCGGGATGCGCCGACAGCGCCGCCTCGATCTCGCCCAGCTCGATCCGGAAGCCGCGGACCTTCACCTGGTGGTCGAGGCGGCCGAGGTACTCGATGTTCCCGTCGCGGTTCCAGCGGACGAGGTCGCCCGTCCGGTACATCCGCTCGCCGGGGCCGCCGAACGGGCAGGCCACGAACCGGTCGGCGGTCAGCCCCGGGCGGCGCAGGTAGCCGCGCGCGAGGCCGTCGCCCGCCACGTACAGCTCGCCGGGCACGCCGACCGGGACGGGCCGCAGCCGCTCGTCCAGCACGTACGCGCGGGTGTTGGCCATCGGGCCGCCGATCGGCGCCATCCCCGAGGCGTTGCCGTCGTCGAACCAGCCCGTCACGAAGACCGTCGCCTCGGTGGGCCCGTAGATGTTGGAGATCCGCGCGTCCGGCAGCAGCGCCCGGACGTCGCGCAGCAGCCGCGGCGAGAGCGCCTCCCCGCCGAGCGCCACGTCCCCGACCTCGAGCCGGAAGTCCTTCCGCGCCAGCAGCACCGACACCGCCGACGGCACGCCGCTGATCAGGGAGCCCGACCAGCCGCCGCGCTCGGCGACCTCCAGCAGGTCGCGGACGATCTCGATCTCGCCGCCGGCCGTCAGCGGCACCAGCCACTCGAACAGCGACACGTCGAAGTTCAGCGACGTGGAGAACAGGACGCGCCGCATCCGCTCGGGCCCGTAGCTCACCATCGACTCGGCGCAGAAGTCGACCACGTTCGCGTGCGAGATGACGACGCCCTTGGGGCGGCCCGTCGAGCCCGAGGTGTAGATGACGTAGGCGGGGTGGGCCGGGCGGAGCGGCCGGACGCGCTCGGCGTCGGTGAGGTCGTCCCCCGGCAGGCCGCCGAGGTCGAGGACGTCGAGCTCGACGCGGGGCGTGCCGCCGGGCAGCTCGGCGGAGCGGGTCGTGATGACGCAGGCGGGCGCGGCGTCGTCCAGCATGTAGGCGATACGGTCCGCCGGGTAGGCGAGGTCGATCGGCTGGTAGGCGGCGCCCGCCTTCAGCACGGCCAGCGCCGCGACGACGAGGTCCTCGTCGCGCGGGAGGGCCAGCGCGACGAAGTCCTCCGCGCCGACGCCGCGCGCGACGAGGTGCCGGGCGAGCCGGTTCGCGCGGGCGTTGAGGTCGGCGTAGGAGAGGCGGACGTCGCCGGCGGCGACGGCCGTCCGCGCGGGGGTCCGCGCCGCCTGGGCCTCGACGAGCTCCGGCACGACGGCGGGCGCGACCGGGTGCGCCGTGTCGTTCCACCGCCGCAGGACGAGGTCGCGCTCCGCGTCGTCGAGCAGCTCCACGTCCCGCAGCGGCGTCGACGGGTCCGCCTCGCCGAGCGCGCGCATGAACCGGACGTACCGCTCGTGGTGCGCGGCGACCTGCTCCTCGGTGTACAGGTCGGGGTGCGCCTCGAAGTCGACACGGATCCCGGCGCCGTCGAGGTTGTCGTAGATGTTGATCGCGAGGTCGTCGATCGGGCCGATCGTGATGGCGTGCATCCGCGCCGGCAGCCCGGCGAAGTCGAGCCGGTAGTCGAACGCCATGATGTTGATGACGGGGCCGTAGAGCCGGCGCCGCTCGCCGAGCAGCTTCAGGTCGCGCAGCAGGTCCTCGCGGCGGTACCGCTGGTGCCGCAGCGCCCGCGCGCTCGCCCGCGTCGCCGCGCGGACCAGCTCGTCCACCGTCATGTCCGGCCGGACCTGGACGCGCAGCGGCAGGATCGTCGACAGCATCGCCGGCGTCTCCCGCGCGATCCGCGTGGTGCGGCCGCTGACCGCGAGGCCGAGGATGACGTCCTCGGTGCCGGTCATCCGCGCCACGTACGCGGCGGTCGCCGCGATCGCGAGACCCTGGGTGGCGGTGCGGAGCCGGCGCGCCCCCGTCGCGAGCGCCGCGGACTGCTCCGGCGGGACGACCTCGACCCGGCTGATGAAGTCGGCGGTCGGCTCGGCCATGTCGTCGGCCAGGCTCACCGCGACGGGCTTGTCGGCGAACCGCTCCGTCCAGTAGGCGCGGTCCCGCTCGAACCGCTCCGACGCCCGGTACTCCTCCTCCTCGGCGAGGACGCGGCGGTAGTCGCCGAGCTCCGCCGGGACGTACTCGCCGCCGTTCGCCAGCGAGGTGTACACCTCGGCGGCCCGGTGCATGATCAGCGGCCCGCTGTGGCCGTCCTGGATCGCGTGGTGGGTGCGGATGAACCACCGGTGCAGCACGGGCGACAGCCGCAGCATCGCGGTGACGAACAGCCGGTCGCCGTCCAGCGGCAGCGGCTCCGCCATCCGCGCCTTCATCCACGCCCGCGCCGCCGCGTCCGGGTCGGGCTCGACGGACAGGTCCACCAGCGGGATCGAGACGCTCGCGTCCGGGTCGAGGACCTGCCGCACCGCGCCGTCCCGCTCGGCGAACCGGGCGTGCAGCGCCAGCACCTCGTGCGCGCCGATCCGCGCCACCCGGTCGAAGAGTTCGTGGTCGAGCGGGCCCTCGATCTCGATGTACTGCGCGATATGGATCGGCGTTTCGGGCGCCAGCTGCTGCGCGTACCAGACGCTCTGCTGAGCGGCCGATAGAGGAACGTACTCGGTGGACGACATCAAGTGGTGCTTTCCCGGTCGAAGGGGGTTTGCTTTGTGCCAGGCTTCGGCGTCAGGAAGGCGCCGGCGGGCGGAATTCAAAGAGAATGACCACAGAACTGATCGGGCTGCTCCCCGTCCCCTTTCACCCGAGTCCCTTCCGGGAACGCGGCGGCGGCGCGCGGACCCGGGGATCGACGCCCCGTGGTCCCGCCAATACAGAGCGCCGCCGCTTTCCGCCCTCGACCGGGACCCGCCCCGCGACCCATCGTCCTACTCAGGAGTAGCGGGGCCACAGTTAACCAGCCTGTCACATGCCTCGCAATCCCCTCGAAAGTAGAACTTGACCCCGCCAATTGCTCACGGGAGTGACAAAAGACCCGGTCACCGGCATGGGCGGTCAGCGGCAGGACGCTCACCCTATGACAAAGGTTGACAACTCAACACGAACAAGGCGATTACGGAGCGTTAAATGATCTCCGTGCGAGGAGTGCCGCCGGCCGCCCCGGCCCGGCCGCTACCTGGCCGGGTACTCGTGCACGACGACGGCCGCGGCGCGCACCCCGGGATGCCGCTGCAGCACCGCCTCGATCTCGCCCAGCTCCATCCGCACGCCGGAGATCTTCACCTGCCGGTCGACCCGCCCCAGGTACTGCAGGGTCGGGCGGTCCTCGCCGCCCGCCCCGGCGGGCAGCAGCCGCACGGCGTCGCCCGTCCGGTAGAGCCGCCCGGTCGGTGACGGGCCGAACGGGTCCAGGTAGAACGCCTCCCGGGTCCGCTCGTCGTTGCCCAGGTAGCCGCGGCCCACGGCGACGCCGCCGACGAACAGCTCGCCGGTCTCGCCCGCGTCGCACGCCGTCCAGGTCCCGTCGTCGCCCTCCCGCAGGACGTGCAGGCGCGCGTTGACGACCGGGGTGCCGATCGGCAGCCGCAGCAGGTCCAGGTCCCCTCCGGTCACCGTGTGGTGGGTGACGTCGTCGGAGCACTCGGTGGGCCCGTAGGCGTTGAGCAGTCGCGCGTGCGGCATGGCCTCCAGCCAGCGGCGCGCCAGCTCGGCCGGCAGCTCCTCGCCCGTAGCGATCATCCAGCGCAGCCCGCCGAGGCTCCCCTCGGGCGCCCCCGGCAGGTCGTCCAGCAGGTGCCGGACCATGGTCGGGACCAGCTCGACGACCGTGATGCCCTGCTCGTCCACCGCCCGCGCGAACGCGACCGGGTCGTGGCCGACCTCGTCGCCGATCACGTCCACCCGGCCGCCGACCAGCAGCGGGGCCAGCATCTGCCAGATCGAGATGTCGAACCCGAGCGGCGCGGTGAACGCGAGGACGTCGTCCCCGGTCAGCTCCAGGTCGACGATCTTGGCCCAGAGGTGGTTGACCATCCCCTGGTGCTCGACGACCGCGCCCTTCGGCCGGCCCGTGGACCCCGAGGTGAACAGCACGTACCGGGGCCGGTCCAGGCCGTGCAGGCGCGGCCCGCCCGCCCACGGCTCCAGGCCCGCCGCGTCCGCCGCGCGCAGCACCCGGCACCCGGCCTCCGCGGCGCCCTCCAGCAGCGCCGGCGCGCTCGCGCCGTCGTCCACCAGCACCAGCACCGACGCGCCCGCCTGGTCGAGGACGTCGCGGACGCGCCCGGCCGGCCAGGTCTCGTCGGCCGGCACGTACAGCGCGCCGACCAGCTCGATCGCCAGGAACGCCGCCACCACCGCGGCGCAGCGCCCGCCGCCGACCCCCACCACGGTGCCGGGCTCGACGCCCGCGCCCGCCAGCAGCGCGGCCAGCCGGCGCGCCTCCGCCGCGAGGCCGGCGTAGGACAGCGACCGGGTCCGGTCGGTCACCGCGGGCCGGTCCCGCTCGGCGGCGAACCGCTCCACCCGGACGATCAGCGGGTCGGCGAGGTCGACCGCGTGCTCGCGCACCATCCCGTGCCGCGCCGCCAGCTCCCGCGCCCGCTCCGCCTCGCCGGCGGGCACGGCGAGGACGGGCAGGCCGTCCAGGGGCAGCAGCCGATCCACGGCCGGGCCGCGAGCGCTCATCTTCACTCTCCGTGATGTCGTTCTTCTCCACCGTCATCGGCAAAAGAAGTGGAGGTCATAGCTTATGTCCGGCTCCGGTCGGCACCGCTCCGGATTCCGCGGATTGGACCCTACTCGCAGGTAATCGGGGGTTGCGACGGAACATGCCCGAAGGTACGGTGAGGCTCCGCCATGGTCTGGCGTGAGGCCCGCGGCGAACTCGGGGGAAGATGAGGGAATTGTTTCTTCATTCAAGGGTGACAGCGTGCCGATAATCACCTCGCCGCAGGATTTCAATGTGGACGACCTTTACGTCGACCTACGCCGCGTCATCGACCGTCCGCTCTTCCTCAAATGCGAGGGATTCAATTTCGCCGGCTCGGTGAAACTGAAGGCCGCAGCCGCGATGGTGGAGGCCGCCGAACGCGAGGGCGTGCTCGCCCCCGGCTCGACGATCGTCGAGTCGTCCTCCGGCAACCTCGGCATCGCGCTCAGCCTGATCGCCGCCGACCGCGGCCTGCGGTTCGTCTGCGTCACCGACCCGCGCTGCAACCCCGCCTCCGTCAAGGTCATGCGCGCGCTCGGCGCGGAGGTCCGCGTCATCGCCGACAAGGACGCCAACGGCGGCTACCTCGGCGGCCGCATCAAGTACGTCCAGGACCTGTGCGCGTCCGGCGACGGGTACGTCTGGCTGAACCAGTACGCCAACCGCAACAACTGGCTCGCCCACTACCGCGGGACCGCGCCGGCGATCGACAGGCAGTTCCCCGACCTGGAGGTCCTCTTCGTCGGGGCGGGCACCACCGGCACCCTGATGGGCTGCGCCCGCTACTTCCGCGAGCACCGCCGGCCCGTCACGATCGTGGCGGTCGACGCGGTCGGCTCGGTCACCTTCGGCGGCATCCCCGAGCGGCGGATGGTGCCCGGCCTCGGCACCAGCGCCAGGCCCGCGCTCGTCGACGAGTCCTACATCGACGACGTCGTGCACGTCGCCGAGCCCGACACGATCCGCACCGTGCACGCGCTGTCCTCGCGCGGGTTCCTGTTCGGCGGCTCGACCGGGACCGTGGTGTCCGGCGCGTCCCGCTGGCTGGACGCCAAGTACCCCGGCGAGGACCCCGTCGCCGTCGCCATCGCCCCCGACCTCGGCGAACGCTACCTCGACTCCCTTTACGACGAGAGCTGGCTCGGCGAGCACTTCGGCGAACTGCTCCCGGGCCTCGATCTCCCGGCCGCCGGTATTCTCGGCGTCTGATCATCCCGAACACCGCGAAAAGGACACGGAGTCCCTCCATGACGCAGGCCCCCACGTTCGCCGTGATCTCCGGCGCCCAGGTCCACGACGCGATCGCCGGGCGCGAGGAGCAGGTCATCGGCATGGTCGAGGCCGCCTACCGGCTGCACGGCGAGGGCCGCACCGTCAACCCCGACTCCTACTTCCTGCGGTTCCCGGACCGGCCGTCCGACCGGATCATCGCGCTGCCCGCCTCCGTCAAGGGCGACGTGGACGTGCACGGCATCAAGTGGATCTCCAGCTTCCCCGGCAACGTCGCGAACGGGATCCCCCGCGCGTCCGCCGTGCTGATCCTCAACGACGCCGAGACCGGCTACCCGTTCGCGTGCCTGGAGAGCTCCATCATCTCCGCCGCGCGCACCGCCGCGTCGGCGTCGCTCGCCGCCGCGACCCTCGCCGACGCGCGCGGCGACCGGCCCCGCCGGGTCGGCTTCGTCGGCGTCGGCCTGATCGCCCGGTACATCCACACCTACCTGGCGGGCAACGGCTTCACGTTCGACGAGCTCGGCATCCACGACCTGTCCCCCGAGCACGCCGAGGGCTTCAAGGGCTACCTCGAACGCTCCGAGAAGGGCACGGTCACCGTCCACGACTCCGCCGAGTCGCTGATCCGCTCGTCCGACCTGATCGTCTTCGCCACCGTCGCGGGCGAGCCGCACGTCACCGACCCGGCCTGGTTCGCGCACAATCCGCTCGTGCTGCACGTCTCGCTGCGGGACCTCTCCCCCGAGATCATCCTGTCCGCGTACAACGTCGTGGACGACGTCGAGCACTGCATGAAGGCCAACACGTCGCCGCACCTGGCCGAGCAGAAGGTCGGCAACCGCGACTTCGTCGCCGGCACCCTCTACGACGTCCTCACCGGCGCCACCACCCCGCCCGCCGGCAAGCCGGTGGTCTTCTCCCCGTTCGGCCTCGGCGTCCTCGACCTCGCCGTCGCCAAGTACGTCCACGACCAGGTAACCGCCGCCGGAAACCTGCACACGATCCCCGGCTTCTTCCACGAGATGAAGCGCTACGGCTGACCCGCACCTCGAAGAGGCCGCCCGCCCGCGCGGCATCCCACCGGGTCACGCGAACTCGGACGTGTCCAGCTCGATCCCGAACGGCTCCGGCAGCGAGATCGCCTTCCCGAACGGCACCTGGTGCGAGTCGCCGTAGTCCCTGCCGTCCGGCTCGCTGAACAGGGTCACCCTTCGCCTCTCCCGGTCCACCAGCAGGTAGTGCGGGATGTTCGCGCGGGCGTACGCGCACCGCTTCGCCTCGCGGTCGCGTTCCGGCCGGAAACCCGTGACCTCGACGACCATGGCGATGCCGTCAGACGGTGACCAGGGGTCGCCGCTGTGGACGTAGTGCCCGTCCGACGGGACGAGCACCAAGTCCGGTCGCACGTGGTCGTCCAGGTCGCGGTCGCGCCCCGGCAGGACGACGCCGAGGCTCGGCAGCGGATCGAACCTGCGGGCGCAGCGTCCGCAGACCTGCAGGATCAACTCGGAAACGCAGTGCTCGTGCGATCCCACCGGAACGCCGGTCACGAAGATCTCCCCGTCGATCAGCTCGACGCGGTAGCCCTTCGGGGCATCGGTCTCCAGGAAGTGCTCCAGGAGAACGCCCTCCCGCTCCCGGGCACCCACGTCGTTGTCCGCCGTCACGAGCGGCTCCTCTCGTCTCGACGGGGAACCTATATTCAACGTGTGACAGTTCGAGTGCGCTTCGTCATGGGAGGGTCGAGCTCGTCCCAGCCGAGTGGATAGGAGGGGCGGGGAGCGGGCACGGGTCGGTCATGGACGAGCGAGACGATCCGCGTGGGGACGTTCAGGAGCTGAGCGACTTCGAGCTGGCGGTGTACGAGACCGTGGCGGAGATCGACGTCGAGGGCCGCGCGGCGGACTTCGAGACGATCGAGCGGCTGATGGAGGCGCCCGAAGAGGATCTCTGGGCCGCGCTGGGCCACCTGGTGTCGATCAATCACCTGCACTCGACCCCGAAGGGCTACGTCCTCGGCCCGCACGACTGGGACGCCTGACCCGCCGGCCGGGGACGTCCCGGTGAGCGGGAGGCGGTGGCGCCGGACGGGCGCGGGGCGGGAGGATGGTCCACTGCCGTGCACGTGTCTGGTCAGGGAGGCCGCCGGATGGAGCTCGTCGTCACCGAGGAACAGCGGGAGCTGCGCGACGCGCTGCGGCGGTTCTTCGCCGACCGGTCGCCGTCGGCCGAGGTGCGGCGGCTGATGGAGACGGCCGAGGGCCACGACCCGAAGATGTGGGCGCAGATGGCGGAGCAGCTCGGGCTGCAGGGCCTGGCGGTCCCCGAGGAGCACGGCGGCGCGGGCTTCGGCGTCCGGGAGCTGGCCGTCGTGTTCGAGGAGATGGGGCGGGCGGTCGTGTGCGCGCCGTTCCTCGCCACGATCACCGCGGCGGAGGCGCTGCGGGCCGGGGAGGGCGGGCACGACCTGCTGCCCGGCATCGCGGACGGTTCGACCATCGCCACGCTCGCGATCGCGGAGGACGGCGGAAGCTGGGACCTCGACGCCGTGGAGACGCGGTTCGAGGGCGGCGTCCTGCGCGGGACCAAGAGCTTCGTGCTCGACGGATGCCTCGCCGGGCTCGTGCTCGTCGCGGCGAACGACGAGGAGGGCGTCGGGCTCTACGCGGTGGACGCCGATGCCGAGGGCATGACCAGGACGTCCATGCCGACGCTCGACCAGACGCGCAAGCTCGCCCGGATCGTGTTCGACGGGACCCCGGCGCGGAGGGTCGGCGGCGCGGACGCGATCCGGCACGCGCTGGACGTCGCCGCGGTGGCGCTGGCGGCCGAGCAGCTCGGCGGCGCGCAGCGGACGCTGGACATGACGGTCGAGTACGCGAAGGTGCGGCACCAGTTCGGCCGCCCGATCGGCTCGTTCCAGGCGATCAAGCACCGGTGCGCGGACATGTTCGTGCTGGTGGAGTCCGCGCGGTCGGCGGTGCTGAACGCGGCGGCCGCCGCCGACGAGAGCCCGGAGGAGCTGCCGCGCGCGGCGGCGCTGGCGAAGGCGTACTGCTCGGACGCGTTCTTCCACACGGCGGGCGAGGCGATCCAGCTGCACGGCGGCATCGGCTTCACCTGGGAGCACGACGCGCACCTGTACTTCAAGCGGGCGCAGTCGTCGCGGCAGCTGTTCGGGTCGCCGGACGCGCACCGCGAGCGGCTCGCCGCGCTCGCCGGCATCACGGGTGCAGCCTGAGCCCCTTCAGGGCCTTGTCCACGCCGTTCTTCGGCCCGTGGACGGCGAAGCCGACGAGCGGCATGTCCTCGGCGGTGACGGCGCGGACGGTGGCGCGGTTGGCCTCGTCGTGGCCGGTCTTGAACATGTCCTCGATGTAGACGGCGATGTCCATCCCGCGGGCGAGGGCCCGCGCGTGGGCGGCCTTGACGTCCTGGGCGCCGGCCTCGTAGACGAGGACGGGCTGGCGGAACATCGCGAGGTAGGCGTTGCCGGAGGCGTCCTCGTAGGGGTCGCCGATGACGCCGGGCACTCCCCCGGCCACCGCGCTCGCCAGGAACGCGGTGACGTTGAGCCGCTGCCAGGCGGCCAGGTCGTCGCGGACCACGATGCCGATCTTGGTGTCGAAGCGCATGCCGTCCAGGCTGGCGGGACGGACGGGCGGCGGTCTTGAACGCTCGTGCGCCGGGCCACACTGGGGGCGTGGACTGGAGCAGGTACTGGCGGTCGCCCGACCGCCCGCTGGAGGCGATGCACGCGCACTTCGAGCGGCACGCCTACCACCGGCACAGCCACGAGACGTACTCGTTCGGCGTGACCGAGGACGGCTACCAGGCGTTCCGGTGCCGGGGCGGCGCGCACACGAGCGCCGCCGGGATGGTCATCGCGTTCAACCCGGACGACCCGCACGACGGCCGCCCGGCGGACGCGCTGGGCTTCACCTACCGGATCGTGCACATCGGCCCGGAGCTGGTGGCGGGGGTGCTGGCCGACATCGGGGGGCGTCCGGCGGGGCTCCCGCTGTTCGACGCCCCGGTGGTCGGCGATCCCGTCCTCGCCCGGAGCCTGCGGGCCCTGCACGGCGCGCTGCTCGGCGGCGCCCCGGCGCTGCGCCGGGACGAGCTGCTCACCGCGGCGGTCGGCGCGATGGTGAACCGTGCCGCGTCCGGGCGGCTCCGCGTCGGGCCGTCGTCCGGTGCCGCCGCGCGGGCCCGGCGCCGGCTGGAGGACCGCTACCTGGACGACATCGGGGCGGACGAGCTGGCGGAGGCGGCGGGGTGCAGCAGGTTCGCGCTGTACCGGGCGTTCCGCCGGGCGTACGGGATGGCGCCGAGCGACTACCAGCGGCAGTTGCGGCTGCGCGCGGCGCGGGTGCGGCTGGCGCGCGGCGAGCCGATCGGGGAGGTGGCGGCGGCGACGGGGTTCGCCGACCAGAGCCATCTGACGCGGTGGTTCGTCCGCTGCTACGCGATGACGCCGGGGAGGTTTCGAGCCGCCTGCGGCGATTGAGGAACAATGTCGCCCATGATGCGGGCGAGCGGAGCGATGTTCGGACTGGCGTACGGGGACGCACTGGGTGCGCCCACCGAGTTCCTCACGATGGAGCAGATAGACCGGCGTTTCGGTGCGCTGGGCCCGGCGGAGCCGGAGGGCGATCCCGCCCTCGTCACCGACGACACGCAGATGGCGATCGCGGTGGGCCTCGCCCTCCTGGACGCCCTGGCGAACCCGCCGTTCACCCCCGACCTGGTCGCGCCGATGTGGCGGCGGCGGTTCGTGGACTGGCTGAACAGCCCCGACAACAACCGCGCCCCGGGCAACACGTGCCTTCAGGCCTGCCGGGGCCTGGCGGCCGGGCGGCCGTGGGTGGAGGCGACCGTCGCGGGCTCCAAGGGCTGCGGCGCGAACATGCGCGTGGCGCCGGTCGGGCTCGCGCCCGGCCTGACGGACGAGACGCGCGCGGGCGCCGCCCAGTTGCAGGCGGCGATGACGCACGGGCATCCGACCGGGCTGGCGGCGAGCGAGCTGACCGCGTTCGCCGTCCGGTGGCTGGCCGACGGCATGGCGCCCGCGGACCTGCCCGCCGCGCTGCGCGCCCGCTGCCACGAGCAGCGGTCCGTCTACCACGAGCGGTGGCTCGGCACGCTGTGGCAGCGGCCCGGCATGGACGCGCCCGAGACGTTCATCGCGCGCGGCTGGGACGAGTGCCTGGCCGTCCTCGACCGGCTGGACGAGGCCCTCGCGCGGGGCGACCGCGCGTCCGACCCGTGCGAGATCACCGGTGCGGGCTGGTGCGCGGAGGAGGCGCTCGCCACCGGGCTGCTGTGCTTCCTGCTGTTCCCGGACGAGCCCGTCGCGGCGATCCGGCGCGGCGCGGCGAGTTCCGGCGACTCCGACTCGATCGCGTGCCTGGCGGGCGCGTTCGCGGGCGCGCACCTCGGCATGGACGCCTGGCCGGCCGCGTGGGCCGGGCGGATCGAGTACGCGGCGGACCTGGCCCGGCTCGGGAGCGCCTGGGACTGAGGCCACCGGGGCCGTCCGCGCGGTCGACGCCGGCCTCTAAAGCCCGGCGGTCCAGCCCGTCCAGGCGTCGATGGCGATCGCGATGACCGGGCCCTCGGGCGGGCGGTCCCGGTACTGGGCGTAGCGGGCGGCGAGGAGCCGGACGGGCTCGGCGCGGCGGGCGTCGTCCTCGACGACGGCGGCGCGGCCGTCGACGCGGACCCACCAGAGCCGCTCCCAGTCGTCCTCGTAGTGGTCGGCGAGCAGCGCGACGTGCGGGTTGGCGCGGACGTTGGCCAGCCGCCGCAGGTCCCGCGTGCTCTTCGGCTTGTGGTCGACCGCGGTGTAGACCGACCCGCGGTGCACGGCGAACGTGACGGGGACCAGGTGCGGGCGGCCGTCCTCCCCGACGGTCGCGAGCCGCGCCACGGGGACGCTCGCGAGCAGCCGGCGCGCGTCGTCCGGTGAGAGCTTGGGCACGGGGTGCAGCCTGCCACGGCGCGGCGGCGGTTCCCAGGCTCCCCCGCGCGGGCGAGGCGGATCGCTCCCGGGCGGGAGGCCCGCCGGGGCGCGGTCCGGAAGGCTCGGACCCGTGGAAACGATCTTCAGACGGTGGCCCGCGTGGGCCGGGTACGCGGCCGGGGCGTGGGCGGTGGGCGCGGCGGCGCTGGCCCTCTACTGGGCCGCCGGCGGGACGGCCGGCTATCCGCTGCGGGACGTGCGGGACGCGCACGCGGCGGCCTGGCCGATCGGGGCGGTCCTGCTGGCCGGCGGGATCATGGCGGTGGCGAGCGTCCGGGACGTCGGGCGGCTCCTGCCGCGGGCCTGGCCGCTCGCGGGGCTCTGGGCGGCCTGCGCGGTGGCGGGCGCGGGGACGTTCGGGATCGTCATGAGCACGCTTCAGCTGGTGTTCACAGGGACGGTCGACGACTGGCCGGTGTTCGGCGTCGAGGCGTCCTGCGCGGTCGGCGCGGCCCTGTTCGCGGGGGCGGCCGCGGCGTTCCGCCGCCGGACCGAGGGGGCGTGCGCGCGCTGCGGCCGCGTGCACGCCGCGATCGGGGCCGCGAAGGTCCCGGCGCCGGTGACGGACGCGCCGCGCGGCGTCCGGCGGGCGGCGTACGCGGGCGCGCTGGCGTTCGTCCCGTACATGGCGATGAAGACGACGTGGGCGTTCGGGGGGACGTTCGCGGGGATCCCGGGCGACGAGGTCGTCGCGGAGTTCCGCCGCAACGGCGCGTCCGGGCTCGTCCTGACGCTGGAGCGGTACGGGCTGGACTTCACCACGCTGTCGGCGCTCGCGGGGATCTTCCTGCTGCTCGGGCTGACGCACCGCTGGGGGCAGGTGTTCCCGCAGTGGGCGCCGCCGCTCACCGGCCGCCGCGTGCCGCGCTGGCTCCCGCTCGTGCCGGCGTGGCTCGGCGCCGCGACGCTCGGCCCGTACGGGGTGGTGGGCACGCTCGCCTACCTGCTGCCGATCGCCGCGGGCGTCCGGGACCTCCCGCACGACGGGCTCATGAGCGGATGGTCCGGGTGGACGGTCGCCGCGTGCGGGATCGGTGCGTTCGGCGTCTACGGGATCGCGCTCGGCATCGCCGCGCTGTCGTACCAGCGGCGGACCCGGCCCCGCTGCGCCGCCGCCCCGCCGCCCGGAGACGCCGCCGGCCCGGCCGCCGCGCCGGAGGTCAGTCCTTGAAGTCCGGCGGGCGGTTCTGCTTGCGGGCCGCGATCGCCTCGTCGAAGTTCTGCGTGGTGAGCCGGACGTACAGCTGCCCGAGGCCCTCCTGCCCCATGTGCGCGTCGAGGCTCGACGCGTCCAGCCCGGACCACAGCGACCGCTTCGTCAGCTCGACGCCGGGACGGCTGAACCCGGCGATCCGCTCGGCGAGGTCGTAGCAGGCGTCCAGCAGCTTGTCGCCGGGGACGGTGCGGGAGACCAGCCCGATCCGCTCGGCCTCGGCGGCGTCCACGTCCCGGCCGGACAGCATGATCTCGAACGCGCGGGACGCGCCGATCGCGCGCGGCAGCAGGTAGCTGAGGCCGAGCTCGCTCGCGGTCAGCCCGTTGTTGATCCCGGCGGCGCGGAACAGCGCGGTCTCGGCGGCGAGCCGGATGTCGGCGGCCAGGCTCAGGCACATCCCGCCGCCGATCGCCGGCCCGTTGATCGCCGCGATCACCGGCTGGTGGACGCGGCGCATCGCGCGGACCACGTCGTCCAGCAGCTCCATCGAGCGCAGCGCGATCGTCGACAGCGTCAGCCCGTCGATGCCGGGGGGCGCGCCGGCCGACTCCAGGTCGGCGCCGGAGCAGAAGCCGCGCCCGGCGCCGGTGATGACGACGGCGCGGGTGTCGTTGTCGCGGCTCACCTCTTCGAGGGCCTCGCGGAACGGCACCATGACGTCGAACGCCATCGCGTTCATCCGCTCGGCCCGGTTGAGGGTGATGAGCGTGACGTGCGGGCGCGGCTTGTCGATCAGGACGAAGGGCAACGAGACCTCCCGGGTCGCCTAGCAAGCGCTAGGTTACACAGGCGGGAACTCCGGCGGCGCGAGCCCCCGCTCGACCACCTTCGCGAGCTGCTCGTCGGTCAGCACCCGGGGCTCGCCGATCGTCTTGGCCCGCACGTAGACGCCGCACAGCCACTCCAGCAGCCGCGCGTTCTCGAACGCCTCGTCCAGGTCCCGGCCGATCGCGACGCCGCCGTGGTTGGCCATCAGCGCCGCGCGCTTGCCGCCCGCCATCGCGGCGCGCACGTTCTCGGCCAGCTCCGGCGTCCCGTAGGTGGCGTACTCGGCGACCTTCACCACGCCGCCCAGCAGCAGCGTGTTGTAGTGGATCGGCGGCAGCTCGGTCATCGTCGTCGCGACCACGGCGCCGTAGGTCGAGTGGGTGTGGACGATCGCCGCAGCGGGCGTCTCCTCGTACAGCGCGAGATGCATCGGCGTCTCCGACGACGGCGCCCGGCCGCCGTCCACGAGCCGGGCGTCCAGGTTCACGACCGGGCAGTCCTCCGGCCGCATCCGGTCGAGCATCATCCCGCCCGGCGTCACCGCGACCAGGTCGCCCGACCGTACGCTGACGTTGCCCGACGCGCCGGTCACCAGGCCCGTCTCGGCCAGCCTGCGGCCCACCGCGCACAGCGCGCGCCGCTCGTCCTCCAGCAACATGCGAATCCCTCTCACGTTCTCGGCCCTGCCCGTCGTACGCTACGGCCCTGACGATCACGAGGGAGAACCCGGCATGGCAACTGTGGTCACGGTCGGAGCGCACATCCTGGACGTGCTGGCCCGGCCCGTCGAGGGCATCCCGGACGGCCAGGACACCGTGGTCGTCGACCGGATCAGGGTGACCGCCGCCGGCGCGGCCGCCGGGACCGCGGTCGCGCTCGCCCGGCTCGGCAACCGGGTCGTCTCGGTCGGCGCGATCGGCGACGACGACCTCGGCGACCTGCTCGTCACGATCATGAACCGGAACGGGGTGGACGTCACCGGGCTCGTCCGCCGCACCGCCGAGCAGACCAGCGCGTCGATCCTGCCGATCCGCCCGGACGGCGGCCGGCCGAGCTTCCACGTCCCCGGCGCGAACCTCACCCTCACCGCGGGCGCGGTCGAGCCCGGCCTGCTCACCGCCGCCGGCGCCGTCCACCTCGGCGGCCCGGACGTCACGTTCGGGCTGAACGACCCGGAGTTCTTCGCCGCGCTCGACGCGGCCCGCGCGTCCGGGACCGTCGTCACCATGGACCTGCTGTCCAACATGCCCGACCTGGTCCGGGGCGCCGCCGCGTTCCTCCCGCACGTCGACCACTTCCTGCCCAACGAGGAGCAGGCCGCGGCGATGACCGGCGAGGGCGACCCGGAGAAGGCCGCGCGCGCCCTGCTCGCCGAGGGGCCCGCCTCGGTCGTCGTGACGCTCGGCGCGCAGGGCAGCCTCGTCGCGACCGAAGGCGGCGCGCACCGGCTGCCCGCCCTGCCCGTCGAGGTCGTCGACACCACCGGCTGCGGCGACGCGTACTGCGCCGGGTTCATCACCGGCCTCGGCCAGGGCCGGGACGTCCTGGAGTCGGCCCGCTGGGGCACCGCCGCCGCCGCGACCGTCGCCCAGGGCCTCGGCTCCGACGCGGGCCTCACCGACCTCGACTCCGTCCTCACGCTGCTTTGATTGCATCGCCCTTGGCGTCAGGCCGCTAGACGGCCTTCCTTCGGCGGGCGATGCGTGCGATCGCTGCATCGCTCCGGCTCGCCCGGGGGCTCGCTGCGCGATCGAGTTCTCGCACGCTCGAACTCGGCTTCGCTCGCGATCGCGACGCTCCGGTCGGAGCGTGGCCGGGGCACGGGCTGAGGCGTCCTTCGGATGCTCAGCGGGCGTCCTGCCAGTAGGGGTCGCGGAGGAGGCGCTTGTAGAGCTTGCCGGTGGGGGTGCGCGGCATCGCGTCGACGAAGTCGATCGAGCGCGGCGCCTTGTAGCCGGCGAGCGACGCGCGGACGTGCCCGATCAGCTCGTCCGCCAGCGCGGCGGACGGCTCGGCGCCGTCGGCGAGCTCGACGGCGGCCTTCACCTGCTCGCCGAACTCCTCGTCCGGGACGCCGAACACCGCGACGTCGCGGACCGCCGGATGGGTGATCAGCACGCCCTCGATCTCGGCCGGGTAGATGTTCACCCCGCCGCTGATGATCATGTCGATGACCCGGTCGGCGAGGAAGAGGTAGCCGTCCTCGTCCAGGTGCCCGGCGTCGCCGGTGGTGAACAGGCCGTCGCCGCGGTGCACCGAGCGGGTCTTCTCCTCGTCGCCCCAGTACTCCACGTCGTCGCCGCTGGCGTAGCGGAACCAGATCTGCCCGCGCTCCCCCGGCGCGGCGGGCTCGCCGTCCTCGCGCAGGATGTGCACCTCGGTGGTGGGCAGCGGGCGGCCGACGCTGCCGGGCCGCTCCAGCCACTCGGACGCGGTGATGACGCTGTTCACCGACGCCTCGGTGGAGCCGTAGTACTCGTGGACGATCGGGCCGAACCAGTCGATCATCCGGCGCTTGACGTCCGGGGAGCACGGCGCGGCGCCGTGCCAGACGGCCTTCAGGGAGGAGCCGTCGAACGCCTTGCGGGTCGCCTCGTCCAGCCGCAGCAGCCGGACGAACTGGGTCGGCACGAGGTGCACGTTGGTGATCGCGTGCTCGTCGACGAGCCGGAGCGTCTCGGCGGCGTCGAAGCCGCGGCGCATCACCACCGACCGCCCGCCGAGGAGGAACACGTGCGACCACAGCCACTGCGCCGAGTGGTAGACGGGCCCGACGAGCAGGGTGCGGCCGTTCTCCGGGATCTGCAGGACGCCCGCCATCAGGTCGCCGAGCAGCCGGGCGTTCTCGATCGGGCCGCCCGCGGCGGTGAGCTTGCGGGTGACGCCCTTGGGACGGCCGGTGGTGCCGGACGTGTAGAACATCGGCAGCCCGGTGGACGGGTCGGCGATCTCCTCCTCGGCGCCCGTCGCGAGGAACTCCTCGTACGGGGTGAAGCCGTCGGCGGACTCGCCGAACGCGACGCGCGCGGCGAGCCCGAGGCCGGCGGACGCCTCGCGCGCGACGCCGGCGAAGGCGTCCTCGGTGAACAGCACGCGGGCCCCGGCGTCCTGGAGGACGTAGCGCAGCTCGTCGGCGG
Organism: Spirillospora sp. NPDC000708; assembly: GCF_040299565.1. Taxonomy (NCBI): domain Bacteria; kingdom Bacillati; phylum Actinomycetota; class Actinomycetes; order Streptosporangiales; family Thermomonosporaceae; genus Spirillospora; species Spirillospora sp. NPDC000708. The sequence goes on along the minus strand of NZ_JBEPCJ010000004.1, from coordinate 177,148 downwards.
TCCAGTGCCAGTTGACCAGCACGTAGCGCAGGCCGATGTGGCCGGCGGCGCACATGGCCTCGAAGTACTCGCGCCGGTTGCCGGAGTGGATCGCGATCACGTCCCCGGTGGCCAGCCCCAGGCCGCGCAGCGCGTTCGCCAGCCGGTCGGTCCTGGCGTCCAGCTCGCGCCAGGTGGTGGTGCCGCGCTCGTCGGTCAGCGCGGGCTCGTCCGGACGGGCGTCGGCGTGCGGGCGGAGCAGTTCGGCCATCGGTCGCCTCCTGGAACGGGACAAATCCTAGAATCCGACTCTAGAACCATCCCGGCCGCGTTGACCAGGGGCGGCTCACGACGTCCGGACGAGATCGGTGGCCAGCACCGCCTCCGCCGCGTTGACCAGCTGCTCCAGCCGGAGCACCTCCGTCCGGTGGAACGGCGGCGCCCCCTTCCGCGCGACGACCAGCGCGGCGCGCCCCGCCGACAGCGGGCAGACCGCGTACTCCGTGCCGTCCGTCCCGGTGAAGGCGCGCGGCCGCAGCGGCGGCAGCACCGGCAGTTCGGTGCCGGTCAGCCCGCCGACGCTGGCGTGCACCAGCACCGCCGTGTCCTGCTCCCCCACCTCGGCGATCCCCGCCCAGTCGGCGCTGAGGATGCCCGGCACGGCGTCGGCCAGCGTCGCCGCGCCGCGCTCGGGGACCGCCGCGACCTGCCCGATCACGGCGGCGTCGGGGAAGGCGCCCTGCGGCTCGACGGTCGGCCAGATGCCGACGATCTCCACGCCGTTCACCGAGCCGAGACCGTCGCGCAGCCGCTCGACGCCCGCGCCCGCGGGCCACGTGACGGTGAAGTCGTCCAGAGCCCGCCCGTTGTCGCGTTCCAGTACCGCCATCTGCGCGACGTCGGCGCCCGCGGCGCCCAGCGTCCGCGCCACCTGGCCCAGCGAGCCCGGACGGTCGGGCAGCCGGACGCGGATCCGCAGCAACATCGCCACCTCCTTCTTCCGTGTCCCACCAGCTTCAGGGAGACCCGTTTCCCACGTGTTACCCATTCGTGTCGACGCGAAGAAGTCGGTGCTGGAACGGCGGGGAGGCGTCAAACTAGAGTCCAATGAAGGTCAACAGCAGACCTATCGCCTCTGCCGCCTCATCATTAAGGTGACTGCACGTGTCGAGCGACGGGGATCGCACAGTCAACGACGGGGCCGGATCCGGCACCGACGGCGCCGCGCCGGCGACGGGCGGCGCCTCGGCATCCGCCGAGGCCGCGCAGGGGGACGCCGGGGGCGGCCGCGCCGCGTTCGAGGCGGAGATCAGGGACGCCCTGGCGGGGCTGACCGCGCGGCTGGACCGCGAGCACGAGCGCGCCGCACACCGCGAGGCGGTCATCGACCGGCTGCACGAGGAGAACCAGCGGCTGCGGCGCGGGGAGCTGCAGGCGATGCTGGAGCCCGTCCGGGCGGCGCTGTACCGGCTGCACGACCAGGCCCGCCGCGAGGCCGGCCGGCTGGCGGGGGCGGGCGAGCCGCCCGACCCGGTCCGCACCGCCGGGCTGTTCACCGCCGTCGCCGACGACGTCGCCGACGCGCTGGCCCGGCTCGGCGTCGAGCGGTTCAGCGCGAGCCCCGGCGACCCGTACGACGCGTCCCGGCACCGGCCCGTCGCCGTCACCCCGGTCGCCGACCCGGACCGCGACGGCCTGGTGACCGGCGTGCAGGCGGACGGCTTCGAGCAGAGCGGCAAGGTGCTGCGCAAGGCGGCGGTCAGCGTCGGCCGGCTCGACCGGGCCTCCAACGGGACCACCGTCGCCGCGGGCGGCGGCGAGACGACGAACAACCGACTCGGCACCGATGGGTGAGAGGGACATGGCTGTCTACGGGATCGACCTGGGAACCACGTACTCCTGCATTGCCTCCATCGACGACGTGGGGCGGCCGGCGGTCCTGCGGAACCTGGAGGGCACCGACACCACACCGTCCGTGGTGTACTTCGAGAGCGGCGAGAACGTCGTCGTCGGCGCCACCGCGAAGGACACCGCGGTGCTGGAGCCCGACAACGTCGTCAGCCTGATCAAGCGCGACATGGGCCGGGACGTGACCCGCCCGATCCACGGGATCGACTTCACCCCCGAGGAGCTGTCGGCGTTCATCCTGCTGAAGCTCGCGACCGACGCGCGGACGACGACCGGCGAGGAGGCCCGCGACGTCGTCATCACCGTCCCGGCGTACTTCGGCGCGGCCGAGCGCGACGCGACCCGCAAGGCGGGCCGGATCGCCGGGCTGAACGTCATCGACATCGTGTCCGAGCCGATCGCCGCCGCGATCACCTACGGGGTGCTGAACCCCGACGCCGACCGCACGATCCTGGTCTACGACCTCGGCGGCGGCACGTTCGACACGACCGTCATCGCGCTGCGCGCCGGGCACATCGAGGTGATCTGCACCGACGGCGACCACGAGCTCGGCGGCGCCGACTGGGACGCGCGGCTGGTGGAGTACCTGGCGGAGCGGTTCCGCGCCGAGCACCCCGACGCGGGCGACCCGCTCGACGACAAGCAGACCGAGCAGCAGCTGCGCCGCGACGCCGAGGACGCCAAGAAGGCGCTCACCACCCGCACCGCGCACACCGTCCGGGTGATGCACGCCGGGCGGGTCGCGGCGATCGAGGTGACGCGGGAGCGGCTGGAGGAGCTGACCCGGGACCTCCTCGACCGCACCGTGGAGATCACCGGGCGGACGCTGTCGACGGCCGCCGAGAAGGGCGTGCACGACTACGACGACCTGGTGCTGGTCGGCGGGTCCACGAAGATGCCGGTGGTGGCGTCGCGACTGGAGACCGAGCTCGGGCTGTCGCCGCGCCTGCAGGACCCGGACCTCGCCGTCGCGAAGGGCGCCGCGCTGTACGCGTTCGAGGAGACCTACCGGCGGCTGATGCGGGAGGGCGCCGCCGAGCGCGCCGAGGAGATGGCGAGCCGGGCCGGGCTGTCGGCCGAGCAGCAGAAGCAGATCGCCGGCCGGCAGATCCGCACGGTCGCCTCGCACGCGTTCGGGATCGTGGTCGTCGACCGCGACTCCGGCGCCGAGCACGTCGCGCACCTGGTGCACGCCAACGACGAGCTGCCGGCGGCCCGCACCGAGGACTTCTTCACCGTCTACGACGACCAGACCTCCGCCGACGTCCGGGTGATGGAGCAGGCGGGCAGCGTCGAGTCCGCCGAGCTGATCGACAACACCGAGATCGCGACCGGGGAGATCCGCGTCCCGCCGGGCAAGAAGGCGGGCTGGCCGATCGGGGTGACGTTCGCGCTCGACTCGTCCGGGCTGCTCAACGTGACGGCCGTGGAGAAGGAGTCCGGCGAGCGGCTGGAGCTGAAGGTGGACGTCGGGGGGATGTCGGAGGAGGAGGTCGAGCGCTCCCGCAAGGCCCTCTCCCGGGTGCAGGTGAGCTGAGGGCCGGCGCGCCGCGGTGACGTTCGACGAGGAGTACCGGCGGGAGGTGCTGGAGCCGGCGCGGGCCGCGGGCGACCAGCCGCCCGAGGACCTGCGCGTCCGGTACGCGCTGGCCGACCCGCTGTCCGGGCCGGGCGTCGAGGCGCGGGTGAAGCAGGTGCGGCAGTGCTGGCGGCGGGCGCGCGGCCAGCTGAAGTACCGCAAGCTGATCGACCGCTTAGAGGCCGAGCACCGGGAGCTGGCACCGCTGTTCGCCGCCGCCGGGCGGGGCGACCTGCGGGCGCTGGAGGAGCGGCTGGCGGGCGGCCGGGAGCGCGGCGAGCGGCGCCGCGCGCAGGCCCGCGCCGGGCTGGCGGACGCGGCCGGGTTCCTGCGCATGGTGACGCCCGCCGAGGTCGAGGCGATCGCCCGGTCGGGCGGGGTCGCGCGCGCCGAGCTGGAGGCGCTCGCCGCCGCCGAGGGCGTCACCGTCCGCGAGCCGGACCCGCTGCCGCCCGCCGCGCCGTACGCGGCGTACCGGAAGGTCCGCGAGTCGCTCGGCGTGCTGGGCAAGCGGCACCTGGCCGACTTCCTGTTCGGTGCGCGGATCGCGGGCCCGATCCGGGTGCTGGACGGCTTCACCGCTCCCGCGTCGCCGGGCGCCCCGGGGGCGTCCGCGCTGCGCGGCGGGGTGCTGCGGCTCGACGCGGACGCGGTCGCCGCCGCCGGCGACGAGTGGGCGCGCCGCAGCCGCGACACCAGCACCACGCACGCCGGGACCGTCCTCGCGGCGCTGCGCTCCGGCGCCGACCTGGCCGAACTCGTCCGGTACGACATCGTGGACCGGCTGCGGGAGCGGTTCCGGCAGCGGGCGTCCGAGCGGGCGCTGCTGCGGCACGCGACCGAGGACCTCGGCGTCCACGCGGAGGACGCGCGGCGGCTGGTGTTCGCGGTGGTGCGGGAGACGGCCGGGGGCGGCGGCCTGGCCGGGCGGCTGCGCTCGCTGCTGGACGCGGGCGAGGTGTACGCGGCGTCGGAGCTGGCGGACGCGTCCGGGATCCCCGCCGCCGCCGCGGAGGGCGAGCCGTCGGAGGAGGAGGTGCTCGCCGCCGAGGCGCGGCACCGCGTCGACACCGCGCTGCGGCTGCGCGAGACCGCCGCCGCCGAACCCGACCCGGACCGGGCGTGGCGGCTGCTCGCCGACGCGCTGCGGCTCGTCCGCGACCTGCCCGGCGCCCTCGACCACCAGCGGCGGCTGCCGCCGAGGCCCGTCCCGGCGCTGCGCGCCGACGTCGACACGGGCGGCACGGGCGCCACCGTGCGGCTCTCGTGGGAGGCGTCGCCGTCGACCGCCGGGGAGATCGGCTACCGGCTCGTCCGGCGGACCGGGCGCCCGCCGCGCGGCGCCGGCGACGGCGAGCCGATCGCCGGGGAGCGCGACGAGCGGCCTCCGGTGAACGTCCCGCTGTACTACGGCGCCGTCGCGGTGCGCGGCGACGCCGCCGCGCCGCCCGCCGTCGCGGGGCCGGTCGTCGTGCGGCCGGAGCCGGGCGAGGTCGAGCTGCTGGCCGGGGACGGGCAGGTCACCGGCCGGTGGCGGTGCCCGGCGGAGGCGGCGCGGGTCGCCGTCGTCCGGGACGGGGCGCCGGTCGAGGCGGGACGCGACGGGTTCCGCGAGCGGGTGCCGAACGGCCGCACCCACCACTACCTGATCAGCGCCGTCTACCTGGACGCGGCGGGCCGCGAGGTCGCCACGCCGGGCGTGCGGGCGTCGGTGACGCCGAGCGCGCCGCCCGTGCCGGTGTACGAGCTGGCCGCCGAGCCCGACCCGGCCGACCCGGGGCTGCTGCGGGTGCGGTTCGCGCCGCCCGCGCACGGCACGGCGGAGCTGGTGCTGTCGCCGGGGCCGCCGCCGTGGCCGCGCAGCGCGCTGGTCCCGGTGGAGGAGGTCCGGCGGGAGACGCGGCGGCTCGCGTGCGCGCCGGTGGCGGGCGGGCTCGCGGTGCGGCCCGGCGCGGGCGGCTGGCTGCTCGCCGTGACCGTCGCCGAGGGCACCGCCGCGATCGGCGCGTACCACCGGTACGTGAACCTGCCGCCGCCGCGCCGGCTCGTCGCCGAGCGGCGCGGCGACCACGTGCACGTCGGGTTCGACTGGCCGCCGGACGTCGCGGAGGTCGACCTGGTGTACCGGATCGGCCGCGACGCGCGCCGCTCCGCCGACCCGGACGAGGAGCGGCGCGCGACGGTCACCCGCGCCGCGTACGACACCCAGGGCGGCGTCCGGCTGCCCGTCCCCGAGGACGAGCCCGTCGAGCTGGCCGTGGCGGCGGCCGGGACCGTCGGCGGGACGCGGGTGACCGGCCCGCCGGTGACCGCCGAGGTCGGGGCGCGCGCCGTCGTCCGCTACGACCTGGAGCGGTCGGGGCCGCCGTGGCGGCGGTCGCTGACGCTGCGGCTCACCTGCTCGCGGCCGCTGCGGGTGGCGCGGCTGTCGCTGGTGCTGCGGCGCGGCCGGGTGATGCCGCACCGGGCGGCCGACGGCGAGACGCTCGGCACGTGGGAGCAGGTGCCGGTGCCCGGCGAGCTGTCCGTGGCCGTCCCGGACGCGTCCGCGCCGTACTGGCTGCGCTGCTTCGCCGATGATGATGTCATCGAACTCACCGATCCCCCGATCCGCCGACTCCAGGTCCCGTGATGACCAGACCCCTCGCCCGCCTGCCGGGCGCGCCCGCGCGGCTCTTCCCCCGGCACGGCGTCACCTGCCCGTACTGCTTCGCGTCCGTCCCGCCGCAGCGGATCCTGTTCCGCTGCCGCGGGCAGGCGGGGCGGCGGCAGGGCTGCGCGCCCGTCCTCGACGAGAAGCTGGCCGCCTACACGGGGTCGACGGCGGGCGCGTCGCTGCCTCCGGTGTTCGCCGCGCCGGGACGCAAGGGGCGCGCCGACTGCCCCGAGTGCGGCGTCCCGACGGGGAACCGGGCGTGCCCGGAGTGCCACAACCCGCTGCCGTCGGCGTACTGCGACTCCCCCGGCAGGATCGTCGCGCTGGTCGGCGCGAAGAACGCCGGCAAGAGCACCTACATCGCGGTGCTGCTGCACGAGCTGATGAACCGGGTCGGCACGGAGTTGGACTCCTCGCTCGTCGCGTGCGACGACCGGACGATCGAGCGCTACAAGCGCGACTTCGCGCGGCCGCTGCTGGAGGAGCGGCGGCTGCTGCCGACGACCGCGAGCGCCGCGACGGGCCCGCGCGAGCCCCTCGTCTACCTGCTGACCCGGACGCGGGCCGGCCGGTTCCGGCAGGGCCGGTTCGCCCGCCCGCGCAACGACTCCCTCGCGCTGGTGCTGTTCGACACCGCCGGCGAGGACCTGCGCAGCCGCGAGGCGACCGACCTGCACCTGCGCTACCTGGAGGCGGCGGACGCGATCATCTTCCTGGTCGATCCGCTGGAGCTGCCGGGCGCGCGGGCGGGGATCTCCGACGCCGTCCCGGAGCCGCGCGGCTCCGGCGACGACTCCGGCGGCGAGCCGCTGGACATCATCGCGCGGGTCACCGACGCGCTGCGGCAGCGGCACGGCACCCGTCCCGGCGAGCCGCTGCCGGTGCCGGTCGCGGTCGCCCTCACCAAGATCGACGCGCTGCGCCCGGACCTGCTGCGGCAGTCGGCGCTGCGCCGGTCCCGGTCCGGCGCGGGCGTGCTCGACCTCGACGACCGGGACGCGGTGGACGAGCAGGTCCGGGCGCTGCTGCACGAGTGGCAGGCGGGCCAGCTCGACACCTACCTCGGGCAGCAGTACGCCGAGCACGCGCTGTTCGGGCTGTCGGCGCTCGGCGGCGTCCCGGAGGACGGCCGGGTCGGCGCGGGCGGCGTCCGCCCGCACCGCGCCGAGGACCCGCTGCTGTGGCTGCTGTACCGGTTCGGGATGCTCGACGGCGTCCGCCCCGGAGGTTCGTGACGGTGGCGTGGCAGCTGCACTACACCTCCGCGCGGCGCGGGCCCACCGGCCGGGCCGGGTTCCAGTTCGTCGCGGAGACGCCGGGCCTGCCCGACGGGGTGCGGGCGGCGGTCACGCCGTACATGTCGTACCGGCCGCCGCCGGACGCGCCGCTGTCCCCCGACGACGCCGAGCTGGACCGGTTCCCCGTCTCGCTGCTGTACGACCGGGTGGACGGGCGCCCGCTGCTGCTGCGCTGCCGCTACCTGGGCCGCGACTACTCCGGCCGGTACGGCAACTTCTTCGCGCACGCGGTGGTGGCCGACCCCGACGAGCTGGAGGGGCTGCGCCCCGCCGAGCTGTGGCACGCGCCGATCTGGACGCCGCTGCCCGGCGACGGCGACCTCGGCGAGCTGGACGACCTCGCGCCGGGCGCCGCGCTCGACCCCGAGTCGCTCGCGGAGTGGCTCGCGGGGTCCGGGCCGCCCGACGCGTACGGGACCCTCGCGCGGCTGGTGGACGCGGTCGCCGGCGTCCTCGGCCGGGGGCACGGCCGGATCGTGCTGGTCGCCGCCGACGTCGAGCTGATCGCCCGCTGGATCGCGGTGGTGTCGTACTCGCTGCCGGTCGCGGCGGCGGAGCGGCTGTCGTTCGTCACCTACACCGCCGACCCCGACGGCGCCGCGCAGCGGCTCGTCGGCACCACCCCGGACGTGTGGAACGCGGTGCGGCACCACGCGTCCCACGCGCTGGCCGTCGACCTGCACGGCGGCCTCGCCGGCGCGGGCGGCGCGTCCCGCTTCGCGCGGACCGTCGCGGCGTGCTGGCGCGACGCCGACTTCCCCGCCCTCGACGCGCTCGGCGAGCTCGCGCTGCTCGACGGCGCGGCGCCGTCCGACCCGGCGGTGCTGGAGGGCGCCGCGGCGCTGCTGGCGCTGTGCCGCCGCGACGCGCCCGTCACCGCCGCCGAGGAGAGCGCGGCCGGGGCGCTGCTGTCGCGGCCGGGCGCGGCCGTCCCCGACTGGGTGTGGCGCGACCTCGCGCCGGGCGTCGCGTCGATGGGCCTGGAGCTGGCGCTCGCCGTCCACGAGCGGGCCCTCGCGGCGGGCGCGACCGGCGTCGCGCGGGACTGCGCGGCGCGGATCGCGGTCCTGGCCCTGTCCGACCCGGCCGCGCGGGCCCGGATGCCCGAGCTGCCGGAACGCGCCGACGAACTGGAGCCGCGCGTGGCGCAGGCGCTCGCGGACGCGCCCGACCTGGCCGAGGTCGCGGCGGTCGCGGCGGTCGCCGCGCGCGCGGGCACCCGCGTCGACCTGGAAGCGCTCGCGGCGGCCGCCGCGGGGCGGGCCCGCCTCGGCGCCGCCGACCTGCCCGCCGCGTACCGGGCCTGCCCGGCCTCGGCCCGCGGGGCGCTCCTGGACGGCGCCATCGCGGGCCTCGCCGAGGCCGGAGCGCGCGAGCGGGCGGCGGCCCTCACGCCGGGCGCCTGCGACCTCCTCCACGAACACGCGGCCGGGCGCCTCCGCGCCGTCCCCGCCGTCGCGGTCCCGGTGCTCGCCTCCGTCGGGCGGCGCGACCGTCCGCGCCGCATCGAGGCGACCGCCGGCCTCCTCCGCCTGGAAGGGGCGGACGTCGAGGCGGCGCTCGCGGAGGTGTGGGCGGTGCCGCCGACGGCGGCCGAGTGCGCGGACCTGCTCGACGCGTTCGGCGAGGGGCTGGCGGCGAGCCCGACGCTGGCGGCGCTGCCGTCGCGGACGTTCGAGCGCGCCGGATGCGACGCCCTCGCCGACGCGCAGAGCCTGCGGCTCGCGGCGCTCGTGCCGTCGGTGCTGCCCGGCGGGCGCGCCGCCGCGGACGCCGCCGCCGTCCGCGCCTACGCCGACGCGATCACCGCGTCCCGGCCCGGCGAGGCGGCGCGGGCGATGGCGGCCCTGGCGGGCGCGCAGGGGGCGTCCGCCCGGCTCACCGGCGAGGCGTTCGAGGCGGCCGCGCGGCGGTTGTGCCGCCGCCCGCCCGCGTTCCGCGCGGGGCTGCTCGCCGAGGTGCCCGCACCCCTGCGGGCCCGGATCGCCGGGCGCTGGACGGCCGAGCTGCCCGCCCGCGCGCGCGCCGGCCGCGCCCAGTTGCGCGGCGCCGACGTCGAACGCCGCAACGACCTGATCGAGATCGTGCTGCGGCTGCGCATGCGCGGGATCACCGAACCGGACCTGGAGTCCTGGGCGCGCGGCGCCGCGGGCCGCTGGCTCGCCGCCCGGCAGCTCGACGCGCGCCTGGCCGACCGGCCGGAGCTGCGCGCCGCGCTGAAGGACCTCCTCGCCGGGGACGAGGGGAGGTGAGCCCGTGCAGATCCTGATCGCGTTCCTGCTGGTCGCCGTGTGGGCGGGGGCGATGTGGCTCGGGTTCTGGTACGTGTTCCCGGTGCTGTTCCCCGCGACGCTGATCGTCGCGGGCGCCTCCGCGCTCGGCCTCTACTATCTGAACGCCTGCCGCACGCTGGCGCCGTCCGCGCTCGACGGGCCGTCCCCCGTCGCCCCGCCGGACGTCGCCTACCGCAACTACCTGCTCGTCCAGGTGTGGCGGGACTGGTGGACGATCAGCCGGACCGTCGTCCCGCAGGTGTACCGGATCGCGTCCGGCATCGTCGTCCGGCTCACCCGGACGCTGCTCGGCGGGCCGTGGGGGTTCTTCGCGTTCCCGATCTGGCTGTCGCTGTGCGCGGGGATCGCGGCGGCGGCCGTCCCGGCGGCGGGGTTCGTGCTGGCGCTGACCGTCCTGTACGGGGTCGTCGCCGCGGTCGGGCTGGGGGCGTGGCTGGCGTGCGTGCTGGTCCTCGCGGCCGTCGAGCGGGTCTTCATGGCGTACGGGCGGATCCTGCAGACCTGCCCGCACCCGTTCTGCTACGAGCGCATCGGCCTGCCCGAGTACGAGTGCCCGGGATGCGGCGCCCGCCACCGGCGCCTTTCGCCCGGGGCCGCCGGGGCGTTCCGGCACGTGTGCCGGTGCGGCGCGCGGCTCCCCACGACCGTCCCGCTCGGCCGGTTCCGGCTCGCCGCGTACTGCCCGCACTGCGGCGGCCGCCTCCCCGAGCGCATCGGGCGCGTCCGCGTCGAGCCGCTGCCCTTCGTCGGCGGGCCCGCCGCGGGGAAGACCACGTTCATGTTCCTCGGCATCCGGGCGCTGCACGCGCGCGCCCGGTCCGTCCAGGGGCGGCTGGCGTTCGTGGAGCAGCGGCACGCGCAGGCGTACGCGGGCGCGATCCGCGAGTTCCAGAGCGGCGGGCGCCCCGCCAAGACCGGCCCGGAGCTGCCGCTCGCCACCATGGTCGACGTGGACCTGCCCGGCCGCGCCCGCCGCATCCTGTACCTGTTCGACCCGGCGGGCGAGCACTACACCGGCGCCACCGAGGTCGAGTCGCTGCGCTACCTCGACCACGGCGAGGCGCTGCTGTTCGTCGTCGACCCGTTCGCGCTCCCGCAGGTCCGCCGCGCGCTCACCGAGGACGAGCGGGACCTCGTCGACCAGGCCGCCGCCTCCTCGGAGGAGGACCCCGCCGACACCCTCCAGCGGGTCCTGAACGACCTGCGCTCCCGGTCCGACCAGGGCCGGCAGAAGCGCGTCGCGGTCATCGTCACCAAGGCCGACCTGCTCGTCCGCACCGAGATCGGCCGCTGCCTCGGCCACGACGGCGACGTCCGGGCCTGGCTCGGCGGCGTCGGGCTCGGCAACACCGTCCGCACCCTCGAGCAGGTCGCCGGGCAGGTCCGCTACCTCGCCTCCGGCCTCGCCACCGAGCCCGCCGACGTCGCGGACCTGCTGGGCTGGGCGTCCGGGCTCGCCCCCGCCGCCCCGTCCGGCGGCGACCACCCCCTCACCGCCGGCGACGCGCAGGAGGTCCCCGGCACCGCGCCGCTGCGCGCCCCCTGGCCGGTCCGCGGGCGCGGCTCGGCCCGCGTCCCCGCCGGCTACCAGGCCGGACGCTGGGCGGTGCTGTGCGGGCTGTCCGTGCTCACCGTCGCGGCCGTCACCGGCGCCGTGGTCGCCGCCGCCGAACGGTTCCCGTACTGAACGCGCCGCCGGGTCCCGCGGCGCGTCCCGGGTGTGACGGATCCCACTCCCTGACGCGGCAGATAACGGACCGTCATCCGGTTACAGCCTCTCGGAACCGGCCGACCCCGCCGGCTCCCCCAGCCGACCGAGAGGTGGAGACATGACGACGATCGCGCCCGAAGGGCTGCTCGCCATCGACGCGTCCGCGCAGGACCTGCTGTTCCGCGAGGCCCGCACCGCCAACACCTTCAGCTCCGAGCCCGTGACCGACGAGCAGCTCCGCGCGATCTACGACCTGGTCAAGTGGGCGCCGACCGCGATGAACGCCCAGCCGCTGCGCCTCGTCGCCGTCCGCACCCCGCAGGCGCGCGAGCGGCTGCTGCCGCTGATGGCCGAGGGCAACCGCGCCAAGACCGCGTCGGCGCCGCTCACCCTCATCGTCGCCGCCGACGAGGACTTCCACGAGCACCTCCCGGTCACCTTCCCGCACAAGGAGGGCGCCCGCGAGGCCCTGCACGACAGCCCCGGCCGCCCCGCCATGGCCCGCTTCAACGCCTCCATCCAGCTCGGCTACCTCATCCTCGGCATCCGCGCCGCCGGCCTGGCCGCCGGCCCGATGGCGGGCTTCGACGCCGAGGCCGTCGAGAAGGAGTTCCTGGAGGGCAACCAGCGCGCCATCGCCGTCGTCAACGCCGGCCGGCCCGGCCCGGACGCCTGGTTCCCCCGCAACCCGCGCCTCGAGTTCGAGCAGGCGGTGAAGGTTGTCTGAACCCCCCGCCGGGACGGCCGCGCCCGCGGGCGCGGCCGCCCGCGCGGACCGGCGGGTCGTGCTGGTCCTGGTGCTGGGCGCGCTGAGCGCGATGGCGCCGCTGTCGATCGACATGTACCTGCCGGCGCTGCCCAGGGTCGCGTCCGACCTGTCGACCGGGGCGTTCCAGGCGCAGCTCACCCTGACCGCCTGCGTGGTCGGGCTGGCCGCCGGCCAGGCCGTCGCGGGGCCGCTGAGCGACGCGCTCGGGCGGCGCAGGCCGCTGCTCGCCGGGCTGGCCGCGTACGCGGTCGCGTCGCTGCTGTGCGTCGCGGCGCCGACCGTGGAGACGCTGATCGCGCTGCGGGTCGTGCAGGGCGCGGCCGGGGCGGCGGGGATCGTGATCGCGCGCGCCGTCGTCCGGGACCTGTACGACGGGGTGGCGGCGGCGCGGTTCTTCTCCTCGCTGATGCTGGTCAACGGCCTCGCGCCGATCCTGGCGCCGGTCATCGGCGGGCAGCTGCTGCGGGTCATGCCGTGGCCCGGCGTGTTCGGGGTGCTGACCGGGATCGGCGTCGCGCTGCTGCTGGCGACGCTCGCCGGGCTCGGCGAGACGCTGCCGCCGGAGCGGCGGGAGACCGGTGGCCTGCGCGCGACCGTCCGGACGTTCGGGGCGCTCGCGCGCGACCGGTCGTTCGTCGGCCCCGCGCTCGCCCTCGCGCTGGCGTTCGCGGCGCTGTTCACCTACATCTCCGGCTCGCCGTTCGTGCTGCAGGACATCTACCACCTGTCGCCGCAGGCATTCAGCGTCGCGTTCGGCGTGAACTCGCTGGGCATCGTCGTCGCGGGCCAGCTCAGCGGGCGGCTCGCCGGGCGCGTCGCGCTGCGCCGGCTGCTGGCGGCGGGGCTGGCGACCGTCGCGGCGGGCGGGCTGCTGCTCCTCGGCGCGGTGCTGGCCGGCGGCGGGCTGCCCGCGGTGCTGCCGGCGCTGTTCCTCGTCGCGTCCGGGCAGGGTCTGATCATGCCGAACGCGACGGCGCTCGCACTGGCCGGCCGGCCGCCGCGGGTCACCGGGAGCGCGTCGGCGCTGCTCGGGCTGTCGCAGTTCGCGCTCGGCGGGGCCGCCGGGCCGCTCGCCGGGATCGCCGGGCCGCGCACGGCGGTGCCCATGGCCGTGACGATCGCGGTGCTGTCGCTGCTCGCCGCCGCCGTCGCCGCGGCCGCGCCGTCGAGGGTTGCGTCAGCGAACTGACCGTGCGTACGGTCGGGACGTGATCGTTCGCATCGGCATGGCCCCCGCGTCCGGCGCGCTCGGACCCGACTCCCTCACCGCCCTCGTCCTCGGCCTCGAACGCGAGGGCTTCGACTCGCTCTGGGTGTCCGAGCGGGCGTCCGGACCGACGCTCGATCCCGTCGTCGTGCTCACGCACGCGGCGGCGCTGACGTCCAGGATCAAGCTCGGCACCGCGGTCATGACGGTGCCCGGCCGCTCCCCCGCCCTGCTCGCCAAGGAGCTGGCGTCGCTGGACGTGCTGTCGCGCGGCCGGCTGCTGCCCGCGTTCGGGCTCGGCCAGCGGCTGCCCGCCGAGCAGCAGGCGTTCGGCGTCCGCCGCGAGGAGCGCGCCGCGATCTTCGAGGAGGCGCTGCCGCTGCTGCGCCGCTTCTGGGCCGGCGACGCCGTCGTCCACGCCGGGCCGCGCTTCCGCTACGACGGGCTGCGGATCGAGCCGAGGCCCGTCAAGGGCGGCTTCGACGTGTGGATGGGCGGGACGTCGGACGCGGAGCTGCGCCGCACCGGGCGGCTGTCGGACGGCTGGCTCGCCGCGTTCACCACGCCCGCGGAGGCCGAGCGCGGCCGGATCGCGGTGCAGGACGCCGCCGCTGCCGCCGGACGCGAGATCGAGGAGGAGCACTTCGGCGCCGTCGTCCCGTACCGGCGCGGCCCGCTGCCGGAGGAGGCGGCGGCCCGGTTCGCGCGCGTCCGCCGCGTCAGCGGCCCGGCCGACCCCGCCGACGTCGTCCCCGACCTCGACGGCCTGGAGGCGCACCTGAAGCGGCTGGTGGAGGCGGGCCTGTCGAAGTTCGTCCTCGCCCCGCTGTCCGCCCCGGACGACTGGGACGCCGAACTCGCCGACGTCCGCGACGCGGCGCTGCCCCTCCAGACCCGCCGCTGAGCCGTCGCGGCGCGGCGGCCGCCCGTCAGTCGAGGGCGGCGAGGATGAAGTCGGCGACCTCGGCGGCCAGCTCGGCGGCGGGCTTCGGGCCGTCGGCCCGGTACCAGCGCGGGAGCTGGTTGACCATGCCGAGCGCGACGATCGTGACGGTGTCGGCGGGCGTCGGGGTGGTGAACGAGCCGTCCCGCTTGCCCTGCTCGACGAGCCCGCGGAAGGTGTTGTGGTAGCGGCGGCGGTCGGCGCGGACGGCGTGCATGCGGACGTCGTCGAGCCGGTGCATCTCGCGGCCGAACACCTTCGCCTCGTCGATGTGCTCGGCGGTGCTGAGGATCAGCCCGGTGAGCACCCGGCGGACGGCCTCACGCGGCGGCAGCCCCTCGGCGAGGACGGCGTCGAGGTCGGCGAGCTGCCGCGCGATGAGCGAGTGGTAGATCTCGTAGAGCAGGGCGTCCTTGGAGTCGAAGTAGTGGTAGAGGGCGCCCTTGGTGACCTCGGCGGCCTCGACGATGCCCTGGACGGACGTCCCGTCGAAGCCGCGCTCGGCGAACAGCCGCAGGGCGGCGTCCAGGATGCGCCGCTCCACGGGGCTGCGCCGGACCGGCGCGGCCCCCGCGCCGTCCGCCGCGGCGTCCGTAGGCTGGGTCTCGGTCATCGGCGCTCCTCCCATTGACGCGCCCGCGTCCACGGACATAGCTTGCCAGAAACCGACCGGTCGGTATGCACCTGTCCCGCCTGGATCGAGGGAGACCCCTGATGCCCGCAGTCGAGACCGTCCGCGGACCCGTCGACGTCGCCGCCCTGGGCCGCACGTACATGCACGAGCACGTCTTCTGCCTCAGCGCCGAGCATGTCGAGAACTACGGCGCGGGCGACTGGTGGGACGAGGAGGAGAAGGTCGCCGACGCGGTGGCCAAGCTCCGGGAGCTGCCCGCGCGCGGCATCACGACGATCGCGGACCCGACCGTGTGGGGCCTCGGTCGCTACATCCCGCGCATCCAGCGGATCGCCGAGCAGGTCCCCGAGCTCAACATCATCGCGGCGACCGGCATCTACACCTACAACGACCTGCCGTTCCAGTTCCACCACCGCGGGCCGGGCACGCTGCTCGACACCGGCTCCGACCCGATGACCGGCTACTTCGTCCGCGACCTGACGCAGGGCATCGCCGACACCGGCGTCAAGGCCGCGTTCCTCAAGTGCGCGATGGACGCCCCGGGCCTCACCCCCGGCGTCGAGCGGGTGCTGCGGGCCGTCGCGGCCGCGCACCGGGAGACGGGCGCCCCGGTGACGGTGCACACCGAGAGCTCGATCCACGCGGGCCGGACGGTCGTGGAGATCCTCGGCAAGGAGGGCGTCGACCTCAGCAAGGTCGTCGTCGGGCACGCCGGGGACAGCAACGACCTCGACTACCTGATGGAGCTGGCGGACACCGGCGCGATCCTCGGCATGGACCGGTTCGGCCTGGACGTGATCAACCCGACCGCCGACCGGGTCCGGACCGTCGCGGCGCTGTGCGAGCGCGGCTACGCCGACCGGATGGTGCTCAGCCACGACGCGAGCTGCTTCATCGACTGGTTCGGCCCCGACCCGGCGACCGTGCCGGCGTTCGCGCCGAACTGGAACTACCGGCACATCAGCGACGACGTGCTGCCCGCGCTGCGCGAGGCGGGCGTGCCGGACGGGCAGGTCGACCAGATGCTCGTCGCGAACCCGCGCCGCTACTTCACCCGCTGAGGGCGCGCGACGCGCCGACCGGCAGCGCCACGCCCGCGAGAGATCGCCGGCGCCCGCGTCCCGCTGGGACGGGATTCGTGGTCAACGGTTATCCACAGGGATGGCCAGGAACCCGTCTCAAGGACTAATCCGCCCGGATCGGGAATCATGGGTGGAAACTGCTAGGAGGCGCCGGTGAACGAGGTCTTCGAGCATCGCGGGCTCCGCGCCGCGATCCCCATGCTGCTGATGGCGCTGCTGGTCCTCGTCGCGCCCGGCTGCCAGGCGCTCGACCGCGGCGGCGCGGGCCCGGAGGACGTCCCGCCGCCGGTCAAGACGCCCGTCGTCCAGCACGAGAAGCCGAGCGGACGGCGCCCCGGCGTCGTCAACATCGACACCGAGCAGGGCCTGAACAGCACCCGCGCCGCCGGCACCGGGATCGTCATGGACCCCTCCGGGCTGGTGCTGACCAACAACCACGTCATCCAGGGCGCCACCACGATCAAGGGCACCGACACCGACAACCGGCGCTCCTACACCGCCCAGATCGTCGGCTACGACCGGCAGAGCGACGTCGCCGTGATCCGCCTGTTCGGCGCCTCCCGGCTGAAGGCCGCCGTGTTCGGCGACCCGTCCGCGGTGGGCGTCGGGGACCCGGTCACCGCCGTCGGCAACGCCGGCGGCAAGGGCGGCACCCCGACGGTCGTCACCGGCAAGGTCACCTCGCTGGACCAGACGGTCACCGCCCGCGACGACAGCGACGGCACCTCCGAGCGGCTCACCGGCATGATCGAGACGAGCGCGCCGATCAGGCCGGGCGACTCCGGCGGACCGCTGCTCAACACCCGCGGCCGGGTCATCGGCATCAACACCGCGGCCTCCGCGTCGTTCACCGTGGGCAAGTCCAAGCAGAAGGGCACCCACCGCGGCTACGCCATCCCGTCCGACCGGGCCCTCGCGATCGCCCGGCAGATCGCCCGCGGCCAGGCGTCGTCGACCGTGCACATCGGCCCGACCGCCATGCTCGGCGTGAAGGTCCGCTCCGGCGACACGCAGGGCGCCCAGGTCGCCGAGGTCGTGCCCGGCACCCCGGCCGACGAGGCCGGCGTCCCGGTCGGCGCCACGATCATCTCGCTCGGCGGCGCCACGGTCGACTCGCCGACGACGCTCACCGGGCTGATGCTCGCGCACCATCCCGGCGAGACCGTCCGGCTGGAATGGTTCACCACGCAGGGCACCCGGTCGGCCGCCACGCTCCGCCTGGCCGACGGCCCGCCGCAGTAGCCGGGCGGCCGCGGTAGCCGGGCGGCCGCGGTAGCCGGGCGGCCGCGGTAGCCGGGCGTCGCCACGGGCGTCCCTCGCGCGGCGCTCGGGCTTCCGCTGGACGCAACTCGCGGGCACGCGAAAGGCCCGCGACGTGCGACAGTGGAGGCACCCGACCGCGAGGATGTGAACGATGACCCGCAAGGCGCCCGCCGATGACTTCGACGACACCGGACTGCGGGTGTCGGAGCCGAAGACGTGGGCGGCCGGCGTTCCCGGCGTCACGGCGGCGCTGCGCCAGTCCTACGACCAGATGGGCGTCCGCCGGACGGCGCTGACGCTGCTGCGCGTCAACCAGAAGCAGGGGTTCGACTGCCCCGGCTGCGCCTGGCCGGAGGGCGACCACCGGCACGTCGCCGAGTTCTGCGAGAACGGCGCCAAGGCCGTCGCGGAGGAGGCCACGACGCGCCGCGTCACCCGCGAGTTCTTCGCCGCGCACACCGTGGACGAGCTGGCCGGGCGCTCCGACCACTGGCTCGGGCAGCAGGGCCGGCTGACCGAGCCGATGCTGAAGCGCGCCGGGTCCGCGCACTACGAGCCGGTGTCGTGGGACGAGGCGATCGGGCTGCTGGCGACGGAGCTGAACGCGCTGGACTCCCCCGACGAGGCCGTCTTCTACACCTCGGGGCGCACCAGCAACGAGGCGGCGTTCGCCTACCAGCTGTTCGCCCGCGCGTTCGGCACCAACAACCTGCCCGACTGCAGCAACATGTGCCACGAGTCGTCCGGGTCGGCGCTCGGCGAGACGATCGGCGTCGGCAAGGGCTCGGTGCTGCTGGAGGACCTCTACCGGGCCGATCTGATCTTCGTCGTCGGGCAGAACCCCGGCACCAACCACCCCCGCATGCTGTCCGCGCTGGAACGGGCCAAGAAGGGCGGCGCGCGGATCGTCGCGGTGAACCCGCTGCCGGAGGCCGGGCTGATGCGGTTCAAGAACCCGCAGCGGCCGTCCGGCGTCACCGGGCGCGGCACCGCGCTCGCCGACCGGTTCCTGCAGATCCGGCTGAACGGCGACCTCGCGCTCTTCCAGGCGCTGAACCGGATGCTCCTGGAGTCCGACGCGCCCGGCGCCCTCGACCGGGAGTTCCTCGACGCCCACACCCACGGGTTCGAGGCGTTCGAGAAGCACGTCCGCGGCCTCGACTGGGACGACGTCCTGGAGGCCACCGGGCTGACCCGCGGCGAGATCGCCGCGACGCTCGGGGACGTCCTCGCGGCGGAGCGGATCGTGGTGTGCTGGGCGATGGGCCTCACCCAGCACCGCAACTCGGTGCCGACGATCCGCGAGGTCGTCAACTTCCTGCTGCTGCGCGGCAACATCGGCCGGCCCGGCGCGGGCGTCTGCCCCGTCCGCGGCCACTCCAACGTCCAGGGCGACCGGACGATGGGCATCTACGAGAAGCCCAAGCCCGAGTTCCTCGACGCGCTCGCCGCGGAGTTCGCGTTCGAGCCGCCGCGCGAGCACGGCCTCGACACCGTCGACGCGATCCGCGCCATGCGCGACGGCAAGGCGAAGGTGTTCTTCGGCATGGGCGGCAACTTCGTCCGCGCCACGCCCGACTCCGACGTCACCGAGAAGGCGCTGCGCTCCTGCCGGCTCACCGCGCAGGTGTCGACGAAGCTCAACCGCTCGCACGCGGTGACCGGCGAGCTCGCCCTCATCCTGCCGACGCTCGGCCGCACCGAGCGCGACGAGCAGGCGTCCGGGCCGCAGTTCGTCTCGGTCGAGGACTCGATGGGCATGGTGCACGCCTCCCGCGGCCGCCTCGCGCCCGCCTCCGAGCACCTGCTCTCCGAGGTCGCGATCGTCTGCCGCCTCGCCCGCGCGACGCTCGGCGGGTCCGGCATCGCCTGGGACGCGATGGAGCGCGACTACGACGTGATCCGCGACCACGTGTCCCGCGTCGTCCCCGGCTTCGCCGACTACAACGCCCGCGTCCGCGAGCCCGGCGGCTTCACCCTCCCGCACGCGCCGCGCGACGAGCGCCGCTTCCCGACCGCCACCGGCAAGGCCAACCTCACCGTCAACGAACTGGAGGTGCTGCGCGTCCCGGAGGGGCGGCTGCTGCTCCAGACCGTCCGCAGCCACGACCAGTACAACACCACCATCTACGGCCTGGACGACCGCTACCGCGGCGTCAAGGCGGGGCGCCGCGTCGTGTTCGTCAACCCGGAGGACCTGGCCGGCCTCGGCATCGCCGACGGCGCCGTGGTCGACCTGGTGTCGGAGTGGTCCGACGGCGTCGAGCGCCGCGCCCCCGCCTTCCGCGTCGTGGCCTACCCGACCGCCCGCGGCTGCGCCGCCGCCTACTTCCCGGAGACGAACGTCCTCGTCCCCCTCGACAGCACCGCCGAGGTCAGCAACACCCCCACCTCCAAGTCCGTGATCGTCCGTCTGGTCCCGGCCTGACCGTCTAGGCTCGGGGCATGACGAACCTGCCGGAGCCCGCCGGTACGCCGGAGATGCGGGCCGGTGACGCCGACCGGGACCGGGTCGCGCAGGTGCTGCGCGACGCGGCCGGCGAGGGGCGGCTCACGCTCGACGAGCTCGACGAGCGCCTGGACGCGGTGTACGCGGCGAAGACCTACGCCGACCTGGAGCCGCTCACCCGCGACCTGCCGGCGGCGGGAGCCGACGCCGCGCCCGCTCCCCTCGGCGGCGCCGACTGGCGCCCGGTGGACGGCGCCCCGTCCTGGTCGTCCGGGATCGGCGTCATGAGCGGCTTCACCCGGACCGGCGTGTGGAACGTCCCCCGCGCGTTCACCGCGTTCGCGTTCTGGGGCGGCGGCAAGATCGACCTGCGCGAGGCCCGCTTCACCGGGCCCGAGGTGACGATCCGCGCGTTCGCCCTCATGGGCGGCGTCCAGGTCATCGTGCCCGACGACATCACGGTGCACGTCAAGGGCATCGGCGTCATGGGCGGGTTCGACCACGGCGCGAGCGCCGTGGGCGCGCCCGGCTCCCCCACGGTCGTCGTGAGGGGCTTCGCGTTCTGGGGGGGCGTGGACGTCAAGCGCAAGGCCCGGCGCCAGCGGAAGAAGCTCCGCAAGGAACTGAAGAACCCCGACCCCGGCACCTGAGCCGCCCGCGGGGCTACGGCGCCGCGCTGGTCCGGTCGACCAGGGCGGAGCCGAAGACCCACGAGGACGTCTGGGCGATGAAGTCGCCGGGGAATCCGAGGGTGAAGCCGGTGGCCTCCTCCAGGCGGGTGACGGTCTCGGGCGGGAGGACGAGGTCGGCGGCGGCGAGGTTGTCGCGGAGCTGGTCCGCGGTGCGGGCGCCGACGATGGGGTGGACCGCACGGGAGCGGTGCGCCGTCCACGCGATCGCCACCTGCGAGGGCGTGGCGCCGATCTCTCGGGCGGCGTCCTGGACGGCCCGTGCGACGGCGTGGTCCCGGTCCGAGAGGGACGCCGAGGCCAGCCGGCCGCCGGCGGCGGAGTCCGGGCGCCCGTACTTGCCGGTCAGCACCCCGCCGGCCAGCGGGCTCCACGCGGTGACGCCGAGGCCGAGCGACTCGGCCATCGGCAGCAGCTCGCGTTCGATGTCGCGCTGGAGCAGGCTGTAGGGGACCTGCAGGCCGATGAACGGGCTCCAGCCGTGCCACTGCGCCAGCGTGTTGGCGCGGGCCACGATCCAGGCCGGGGCGTCGGAGATGCCGACGTACAGCACCTTGCCCGCCCGCACCGCGTCGTCCAGCGCCCGCATCGTCTCCTCGATCGGCGTGTGCCGGTCCCACATGTGCACCCAGTAGACGTCCAGGTAGTCGGTGCGCAGGCGGCGGAGGCTGGTCTCCAGGGACGCGCGCAGGTTCTTGCGGTGGTTCCCGGCGGCGTTGGGGTCGGCGCGGTCGCGGGAGACCGTGTACTTCGTCCCGAGGACGAACGACTCGCGGCGGCGGCCCAGCAGCTCGCCCAGGAACTCCTCGCTCGCCCCGTCGCGGTAGTTGACGGCGGTGTCGATCATGTTGCCGCCGGCCTCGGCGTACAGGTCCAGCATCCGCCGGCATTCCGGCATCGGCGCGCCGACCCCGCCCTGCTCCCCGAACGTCATCGCGCCCAGGACCAGGTCGGAGACGCGGAGGCCGCTCGTCCCCAGAGTGCGGTACCTCATGCCGTCGCCGATCCGCCGAACAGTTCGGCGGCCCGCTCGGCGATCTCCTCCTGCGATACGTCCCGCACGTGCTGGTCCAGGGCCCAGCGGTGCCCGAACGGGTCCAGGAACTGGCCGGTGCGGTCACCCCAGAAAGCGTCGTGCACCGGTTCGAAGACCGTGGCGCCGGCCCGCACCGCGCGGGCGGAGGCCGCGTCCACGTCGGAGACCTCGACATGGAGGGCGGCAGGCGTGCCGCCCAGCGCGGCCGGGGTGCGCATGCCCCGCTCGGGCATCTCCCCCGCCACCGCCAGGACGGTGTCGCCGAGCAGGAGTTCCACGGTCAGGGTGCGGCCGCCGGGGAGCGTGAGGCGGCTCGTCTCTCGCGCCCCGAACGCCTCGGCGTACCAGGAGGCGGCCTGGTCCGGGTCGCCGACGACCAAATGAATCGCTATCTGCGTCATGACCCGGACCATACAGTGTGTCTGGACACTGTGTCCATACATAGTGTTCAGGCACGGTTATGATGGTGCGCATGCCTTCGAAGCGGCCCGTGAACCCCACCCGCCGATCCGGAACGTCCCAGGCCTCCGCCGAGCTGAGGGAGCGGATCCTGTCCGCCACGCGCGAGCTGCTGCGCGAGCACCGCTTCGACGCTCTGAGCGTGGCCGACATCCTGGCCGCCGCCGGGGTCTCGCGGGCCAGCTTCTACTTCTACTTCCCGAGCAAGCAGGCCGTGCTCGGCGAGCTCGTGCGCGAGGCCGTCGCGCAGGGGCAGCAGGCGGCGCGCCCGTGGATCGACCAGCGGCAGGACCCGGTCTCGGCGCTCCGGGCGGGCGTGGCCGACGGGGCACGGCTGTGGCGCGACAACGCCGGCGTGCTCGCGGCCATCGTGGAGAGCTGGGGATCGGACGAGGACCTGCGGAAACTGTGGCTCGAACAGATGGACCTGTTCACCGAGGCCGCCACCGCGCGCATCGAGTCCGACCCGCACGCGAGGGAACGGCTCGGCTCCATGGACACGCGCGCCGTGGCCGCCTCGCTGACCTGGCTCGGAGAGCGCCTCTACTACCTGGCCGCGACCGGAGTCCCGCCGTTCGACGACGAAGAGGTCCTCATCGACGTCCTCACCAACGCCTGGACCTCGACCCTCTACGGCACCGACGCACCGAAACCCGCATGACCCCGGCCCTATGAGGCACGCAGGGGGCGGGGGTCAGCCGGTGAGGCGGTCCAGCCATTCGGAGAGGAGGGCCGTCTCGGCGGGCGTCAGGGCGGCCGGCGGGTCGGCGGCCAGGGCGGCGCGGAGGGCGACCGCGGAGGCGGCGCGGGTGCCGCGGGGAGCGGGCTCGTCCGACGGGTCGTCCGGGACGGTCACCGCGGCGAGGACGGCCTCGCGGGTGCGGGCGGACAGGCCGCCGCCGTCGTCCCCGTTCGCGATGAGGAAGAGCACGACGCCGACGCCGGCCGCCTGGATCATCTGCGCGGCGGCGTCCACCGGGACGCGGAGGCGGCCCGCGCGGGCGACGGCACCGACGAGGCCGAGCAGGATGGCGTACGCCTCGTCGACGGCGGGCGTGGTGCGCGGCGTCCCGTACATCAGCGCGTAGACGGCCGGGTTCGTCAGGCCGAACTCGACGTGCACGTCCCAGCCGTGCCGCAGGTCCTCGAGCGGGTCGCCGGACGCGGCCATGGCGCGCTTGCTCGCCAGGTACTCCTCGAAGCCGTGCGCGGCGACGGCGTCGAAGAGGCCCTGCTTGTCGCCGAAGTGGTGGTAGAGGGTGGGCGCGCCGACGCCCGCGGCCGCGCAGACGGCGCGGGTGGAGACGGGCTCGCCGCCGGATTCGGCGATCAGCCGGGCGGCCGCCCGCAGGATGCGGTCCCGCCCGTCGGTGTCCTTCTGCGCGCTCACAACATCGATGTTACAGAACTACGGCGAGCGTCGTTAGCCCACCGTGACGTGGGCATATCAGGAGTCGGGCCCGTCCCGATGTAGCGTCACTATAGAAGTGGGTATATCGTTGGTTCAGGCGGTCGCGATCCGGCCGTCCCCGTCTACGAGAGGAACGCGAGATGCGCAGCGCCGTTCTCACCGAAAAGGGCAAGCCGCTGGAGATCGTCGAGCGGGAGGTGCCGGAGCCGGGGCCCGGCGAGATCCTGGTCCGGGTCACCGCCTGCGGGATGTGCTACTCCGAGGTCGGGCTGGTGCACGGGAGCTACCCGTTCGCGCGGTTCCCGACCGTGCCGGGCCACGAGATCAGCGGGGTCGTCGAGGCGCTCGGGCCGGGCGTGGAGTGGCCCGCACCCGGCACGCCGGTGGGCGGCCAGTGGATCTACGGCTCGTGCGGGCGCTGCGACCAGTGCGTGCGCGGCGACCAGATCCTGTGCACCGGCGCGCCCCGCCGGGTCACCGGGATCACCGACGACGGCGGGTACGCCGAGTACTACATCGCCCGCGCCGGGTTCGTCACCCCGCTGCCCGACGGCCTGGACCCGGTCGCGGCGGCGCCGCTGATGTGCGCCGGGATCACCGCGTTCAACGGGCTGCGGCACGCGGGCGCCACGGCCGGCTCGCGCGTCGCGGTGCTCGGCACCGGCGGCGTCGGGGAGATGGCGATCCGGTTCGCGGCCGCGATGGGCGCCCGCGTCGCCGCGGTGTCCCGGTCGCGCCGCGCCGAGGACGAGACGCGCCGCCGGGGCGCCGAGCTCTTCGTCGCCACCGACGAGCAGGACCCGGCCGAAGCGCTGCGGAACTGGGGCGGCGCCGACGTCATCGTGAACACCACGCCGAGCACCGGGCCCGCGCAGGCGGCGCTCGGCGGCGTCGCCCCGGACGCCACCCTGCTGTTCCTCGGCGTCGGCGCCGACGACCTGGCGGTGGCGCCCGGGCTGCTCGTGATGAACCGGGTGCGGGTGATGGGCACCCCGTCGGGGTCCCCGCACGACCTGCGCGACACCCTCGCGTTCGCGGCCGCGCACGGGATCCTCCCGGACGTCACCCCGGTCACCCTGGACGAGGCGCCCTCCGTCCTCGCCACGATGATCGAGGGCCGCCACCACGGCCGGTCCGTCATCACGTTCGGCTGAACCGCCTCCACGGCCGCGCCCACTCGTAGGCGCGGCAGGCGGCCATGACCAGGGCGTCGGCGTGCCGGGCGCCGACGACCTGGAGGCCGATCGGCAGCCCGTCCACGGTGAACCCGCACGGCAGGCTCGCGGCGGGCTGCTGGGTCATGTTGAACGGGTAGGTGAACGGCGTCCAGGACGTCCAGCGGGGCGACGGCGACCCCGGCGGGACCTCCCGGCCGGCCTCGAACGCGGCGATCGGCACGGTCGGGGTGAGCAGCAGGTCGTAGCGGTCGTGGAACAGCCCCATGATCCGGCCGAGCTCCATGCGGCGCGCGGTCGCGGTGAGGTACTCGACGGCCGAGTAGCGGGCGCCCTGCTCGCAGATCTCGCGCAGGCCGGGGTCGAGCCGCGCGCGCTGCTCGGGCGCGAGGTGCTCGACGACCTTCGCCGCGCCGGCGAACCAGAGCACCTCGAAGTCGGCGACCGGGTCGGCGAAGCCCGGATCGGCCTGCTCCACCTTGGCGCCCAGCTCGGTGAACGCCTCCGCCGCCGCGGCCACCGAGGCCGCCACCTCCGGGTCGACGCGGGCGAAGCCGAGGTCCGGGCTGAACGCGACGCGCAGCCCGGCGAGGTCGTCCCCGCCCCGTTCGCCGGGCGCGCCGGCGAACGGGGCGGCGGGCGGCGGCAGGGACGACCAGTCCCGCGCGTCGGCGCCGCACACGGCGTCCAGCAGCAGCTCCGCGTCCGCGACGGTGTTGGTCATCGGCCCGGTGTGCGCGAGCGTCCCGAACGGGCTCGCCGGGTAGTGCGGGATGCGGCCGTAGGTCGGCTTGATGGTGAAGGTCCCGGTGAACGCGGCGGGGATGCGCACCGAGCCGCCGCCGTCGGTGCCGAGCGCGAGCGGCGCCATGCCCGCCGCGACCGCCGCCGCCGCGCCGCCGCTGGACCCGCCGGGAGTGCGGGCGGGGTCCCACGGGTTGCGGGTGATTCCGGTGAGCGGGTTGTCGGTGACGCCCTTCCACGCGAACTCCGGCGTGGTCGTCTTGCCGACGAACACCGCGCCCTGCTCGCGCAGCCGCGCGACGGACGGGGCGTCCTCCGTCCACGGACCGGCGGGGTCGATCGTCGTGGACCCGCGCAGCGTCGGCCAGCCGCGGGTGAGCAGCACGTCCTTGATCGAGACGGGCACGCCGTCGAGCGTCCCGAGGGTCGCGCCGCGCCGCCACCGCTCGGCCGAGGCCCGCGCCGCCTCCAGCGTGGTGCCGTGGTCGAGCAGGCAGAACGCGTTGAGCTCCGCGTCGTCCCGGTCGATGCGCGCGAGGACGGCCTCGGCGGCCTCGACGGGCGAGAGCTCCTTGGCCCGGTACGCCTCCAGCAGCTCGACGGCGGTCAGGTCTGCCGCGTCCGTCATGGCGGTTACCTCCTCTGCCCGGCGTACGGGCTCGGTGCGGCGTCCGCGTCCGGGCGCACGTAGCCCAGCCGCTTGTCGACGACGTTGCGCAGCTCGCGGCCGTGCGCGAACCGGTCGAGGTTGTCGGTGAACAGCCGGACCAGCTCGTCGCGCCAGCCGACGACGTCCCCCGACATGTGCGGGGACACGATCACCTCCGGCATGCCCCACAGCGGCGAGGACGGCGCGAGCGGCTCGTCCACGAACACGTCGAGCGCCGCGCCCGCGATGCGGCGGGCGCGCAGCGCCTCGACCAGGTCGTCCTCGGCGACCAGCGGCCCGCGCCCGACGTTGATCAGCCGCGCGGACGGCCGCATCCGGGCGAGCGCGGCGGCGTCGATCATGTTGCGGGTGGCGGGGGTGAGCGGCGCGGCGAGCACGACGTAGTCGGCGTCGGCGAGCGCGTCGTGCAGCCGCTCCATCGGGTGGACGACGCCGAAGTCGGGGTCGCCCTCGCGGGCGGTGCGGCCCGCGCCGGACACGCGCAGCCCCGCGGCGGCGAGCCGGCGGGCGATGGCGCGGCCGATCGGGCCGGTGCCGGCGACCAGCGCGCGGGCCCCGGTGATCCGCTCGGTCTCGCGGTGCCGCCAGCGCCGCTCGCCCTGCAGGCGGACGGTGGCGGGCAGGTCCTTGGCGAAGGCGAGCACCAGGCCGAGGACGTATTCGGCGATCGGCTCGTCGAACACCCCTCGCGAATTGGTGACGATGGTGTTGCCTTCCACCAGGCCGGGGAACAGCAGGCGGTCGACTCCGGCGCTCGCGATGTGCACCCAGCGCGGGCCGCCCTCGCGGGGCCACGCGGCCGCCAGCGCGTCCGACCAGAAGTCCCACATGAACAGCGCGTCGCAGCCGGGAAGAGCGGCCGCGAGCTGCGGTTTCCGCACGTAGACGACCTGCGCGAGGCGCTCGGCGGCCGCCATCGCGGGCGGCGGGACGTCGTCCTGGAGCACCACCACGCGGGGCGGTTCACCGGACGCGTTCGGACCTGGCTCCATCGGCGGCCACTTTCGGTGTTCCGGAATTTACGGGAAGGCAACATGGCGGGGCATTGACACGCTAGGAACGCTTCGTAGGATTGTCAACAATCAGCGGGGATGGACCGCCAGGTGGCCGCGCTGATCGTGCTGCAAGACCGTCGCAACCATATTGCCCAAGGCCAGGACGCGTCCCAGAGCGCTCTAACGCAAGAGTCCTTTCGGGTGGCGACGCTCTCGCCCACCCCTGTCCACGGGGAGGTCCGGCATGCCCAGGCTCATGACCATCTCACTGGAGAAGCGCGGCGTGTCCTGCGTCGCCGAACTCCTCGAGAAGGACGCGCCGCGCACCTGCGAGGCGGTATGGCGCGCCCTGCCGCTCGGCGGGGACGCGTACCACGCCAAGTACGCGCGCAACGAGGTCTACACGATGGTGGAGCGGTTCGCCGAGGAGGAGGTCGGGCTGGAGAACCCGACGGTGACCCCGATCCCCGGCGACGTCGTCTACTTCTCCTTCCCCGGCGGCATGCTCGACCGGGCGTTCAAGGAGGAGAAGAACATCCACGAGCTGCCCGGCGTCATCGACCTCGCGATCTTCTACGGCCGCAACAACCTGCTGCTGAACGGCGACGTCGGCTGGGTGCCCGGCAACGTGTACGCCACGATCGTCGACGGTCTCGACCGGATGGCCGAGGCGTGCAACGACGTCTGGCGGTCCGGCGCCGTCGGCGAGCGCCTGGTCTACCGCCGGCACGAGTCCTAGAGCGGTGGCCGCGCAGATGACATTCGACCCCACGCTGGTCGTCGGGCCCGAGCTGGTGGCGCAGCAGGGCATCGGCGTGGTCGCGCCGTTCGACTTCGCGCTCGACCGCGAGCTGTGGCGGTGGACGCCCGACGACGTGTCGCTGTTCATGACCCGGCTGCCGTACGTCCCGGTGCCGGTCACCGTCGAGATGGCCTCGGCGCTGTCGGACCACTCGATCGTCCGGCAGGCGACCCGGGACGTGCTCGCGCCGGAGCCGCTCGCGGTGGCCTACGCCTGCGCGTCCGGCAGCTTCATCCGCGGCAGGGCCGGCGAGCTGGCGCTGCACCGGACGATGGCCGCGGCGGGCGCGCCCGCGGTCGCCACCACGTCCGGCTCGCTGGTGGAGTCGCTGCGGCTGCTGAACGCGGGCCGGATCGCGGTGGTGACGCCCTACATCGACGCGGTCACCGAGCGGCTGGTCTCGTTCCTCGGCGAGTACGGCATCGAGGTGGTGTCGTCGGTCGGGATGGGGCTGCTCAGCCACATCTGGAAGGTCGGCTACGGCGAGATCGTCAGCGCGGTGTCGTCGGTGGACCGGCCGGAGGCCGAGGCGGTGTTCATCAGCTGCACCAACGTGCCGACCTACGACATCATCGCCCCGCTGGAGCAGATGATCGGCAAGCCGGTGCTCACCGCCAACCAGGTCACCATGTGCTCGGCGCTGCGCGCGATGGGCCGCTCGGCGGCCGGTCCGGGGCAGTGGCTGGTGCAGCTCGGCAGCCAGACGGCCGCCTGACGTCCATGATCGGCGAAGGCATGATCGATGAAGGTAGGATTGTCGACAACATGCAGCACAACGGTCCCGCCGCGGGGTTCCTCTACCCGGGCTACAGCGCCGAGGACGACTACCCCGCGATCGAGCGCGCGCTGCGCGGTTCGGGAGCGGGCGACGTCAGCCTGCCGGTCGTGCATACGCTGATGCGCGAGGACGCCCACCGGGTGGACGCGCTGCTGGACATCGGCGGCGACGACGTGCTCGGCGAGGGCGCCCGCGCGCTGCGCGCGATGGGCGTGCGGGCCGCCGTGTGGGCGTGCACGAGCGGCAGCTTCGTGTTCGGCTGGGACGGCGCCGCCGCGCAGGTCCGGGGCGTCCGCGAGGCCGCGGGGGTGCCCGCGTCCAGCACGTCGTTCGCGTTCGTGCACGCGGCCCGCGCGCTCGGCCTGCGGCGGGTCGCCGTGGCCGCGACCTATCCGGCCGACGTCGCCGAGCGGTTCGGCGCGTTCCTCGGCCACGCCGGCATCGAGGTGGTGGCGCTGTCCTGCCGGGGCATCGTCACCGCCGCCGAGGTCGGCACCCTCGGCCGCGACGAGGTCCTGGAGTTCGTCGCGGCCAACGACCATCCCGACGCCGAGGCGGTGCTGGTGCCCGACACCGCGCTGCACACCGTGGCCTGGCTCGACGAGCTGGAGCGGCGGGTCGGCAAGCCGGTGCTCACCGCCAACCAGGTGAGCGTGTGGGAGGGGCTGCGGCTCGCCGCGGGCCCGGCCGGGCCCGCGCCGCGCGCCGGGCTCGGCCGGCTGTTCGCCGTCCCCGCCCCGGCGCCGGGAGCAGATCCCTGGCAGCTATGACGAAAGGGGCCCGCCGATGGGCCGGTTGGGTGAGCTGGAACCCGTCCCGCGCAGGTCGACGGTCGAGATCGTGTCCGACGAGCTGCGCTCGGCGATCATGTACGGGGCGCTGGAGCCGGGCGCGCAGCTCGGCGAGGCGGAGCTGGCGGCCCGGCTCGGCATCAGCCGCGGCCCGCTGCGCGAGGCGATGCAGCGCCTCGTCCAGGAGGGCCTGCTGGTCAGCGAGCCGCACCGCGGGCTCTTCGTGATCACCTTGGACGAGGGCGACGTCGAGGACGTCTACCTCACCCGGC
Organism: Spirillospora sp. NPDC000708; assembly: GCF_040299565.1. NCBI lineage: Bacteria > Bacillati > Actinomycetota > Actinomycetes > Streptosporangiales > Thermomonosporaceae > Spirillospora > Spirillospora sp. NPDC000708. The sequence continues at coordinate 147,554 of NZ_JBEPCJ010000004.1, read as the reverse complement.
TGGCGATCGAGCGGGCCGCCTGCGAGCTGATCATGCAGCGCAACCGGGGCGAGGCGGTCGCCCGGCTCACCGAGGCCCTGGAGGCGCTGATCGACGCGGCGCGCGAGCGGGACCGGGTCGCGATGAGCGACGCCGACCAGGCGTTCCACGAGGTGCTGGTCAGCTCGTCCGGCAGCCCGCGGCTGGAGCGGATGGCGCACACGCTGCTGGTGGAGACGCGGATGTGCCTGAACGCGCTGCAGGACACCTATCCCGAGCCGTCGGAGCTGGTCGAGGAGCACCGGCGGCTGGTGGACGCGATCGGCGACGGCGAGGAGGAGCGGCTGCTCCAGCTGATCGAGGAGCACATGACCGACTCGATCCGGCGCCTGCGCTCCACGTAGGAGGGGTCCCCTGGACATCCGGTCCCGGGCGACCTAGCGTGCAGATTGTCGACAATCTACCGGAGGACGCGATGGCTCAGCTCTCACCCCTGCTCAAGCAGGCCACCCCCGTCCTGGCGGAGCGCGGCGAGGGGGTCTACCTCTACGACGCCGACGGCCGCCGCCACCTGGACTTCACCGCGGGCATCGGCGTCACGAACACCGGGCACTGCCATCCGCGCGTCGTGGAGGCGGCGCGCGAGCAGGTCGGCACGCTGATCCACGGCCAGTACACGACGGTGATGCACCGGCCGCTGCTGCGGCTGGTCGAGGCGCTCGGCGACGTCCTGCCGGACGGCCTGGACTCGCTGTTCTTCCTCAACAGCGGCAGCGAGGCCGTCGAGGCGTCCATCCGGCTCGCCCGGCACGCCACCGGGCGGCAGAACATCGTCGTCTTCCACGGCTCGTTCCACGGGCGGACGATGGGCGCCGCCGCCCTCACCACCGCGGGCACCAAGTTCCGCGCGGGCATCGGCCCGCTGATGCCGGGCGTCGCCGTCGCGCCGTTCCCGCAGGCCTACCGGTACGGGTGGGACGAGGACGAGGCGACCCGGTTCGCGCTGCGCGAGCTGGACTACGCGCTCGCCACGTCCAGCCCCGCGTCCGACACCGCCGCCTTCGTGGTCGAGCCGGTGCTCGGCGAGGGCGGCTACATCCCGGCGCCGCCCGCGTTCCTGGAGGGGCTGCGCGAGCGCGCCGACCGGCACGGGATCCTGCTCGTGGTGGACGAGGTGCAGACCGGGTACGGCCGGACGGGCCGGTTCTGGGGCCATCAGCACGCGGCGGTCAGTCCCGACGTGCTGATCACCGCGAAGGGCCTGGCCAGCGGGTTCCCGCTGTCGGCGATCGCGGCGCCGACAGCGCTGATGGAGAAGGCGTGGCCGGGGTCGCAGGGCGGCACCTACGGCGGCAACGCGGTCGCGTGCGCCGCCGCGCTCGCCACCCTGGAGGTGATCCGGGACGAGAACCTGGTGGAGAACGCGGCGGTGCTCGGCGCCCGGCTGAACGCGGGCCTGCGCGAGGTCGCGGCCGGCCATCCGGAGATCGGCGACGTGCGCGGCCTCGGGCTAATGCAGGCGTGCGAGTTCAGCACGCCGGACGGCGAGCCCGACACGGCCGCCGCCCAGCGCGCCCACGGCGCCGCCGCCGAGCAGGGGCTGCTGCTGCTCACCTGCGGCGCGTTCGGCAACGTCGTCCGGATGATCCCGCCGCTGGTGGTGGACGCGTCCCAGATCGACGACGCCCTCGCGCTGTGGGCCAAGGCGGTCGCCAACGCGGCCGGCTAGGGCGGGTCCTTCGGGCCGGTCCTGCGGTAGACGATCGTGAGGACCACCACCAGCACGATCAAGGCCGCCAGCACGATCGCGCCCTTGAGCAGCCGGTCCAGCAGCAGCTCGGTGAGCAGTTCGCCGTCACCGGTCGCGACGATCATCGGTTCCCTCCGTCCGGCGGGTCTCGGCGCGGTCCAGGTAGTGCAGGGCGCCGCGGACGGCGAGCCGGCCGAGCCCGGACGGCCCGAGGCCGTGTTCCGGGTCGCCCGCCGGGACGGCCTGGAGCAGGCGTCGCTGCGCAACGTGGCCGCCGAGGCGGACCTCGCGATCGGGTCCGTGCGGCACTACTTCGGCGGCCAGGCCGACATCATGATCTTCGCGATGCGGTACTTCGCCGAGCGGGCCGGCGAGCGGATGCGGCGCCGCGCGGGCCGGCTCGCCGTCCCCGACCCTGCGGCCCCTCCCGCCGAGCACGTCGCGACGGTGGAGGCGCTCTTCGCCGAGCTGCTGCCGCTGGACGCCGAGCGGCGCGAGGAGGCCGAGGTGTGGCTGGCGTTCACCGTCGGCGCCCGCACCCGCCCCGAGTTGCGGCCGCTCGCCCGGGAGATACACGACGACCTGCGCTCGATCGCGGTGCGCGTGCTGGAGGCGGCCGGCCGCGTCGACATCCTGCGACCGGGCCTCGACATCGGTGCGGAGGCGGCGCGGGTGCACGCGCTGGTCGACGGGCTGACGCTGCACGCCGTCCTGCAGCCGGAGAGCACCGGCCCGGACGAGATGCGGACGATCCTGCGCCGGCACATCGGCGAGCTCACCGCGATCCCCGCCGAGGACGGGCACGGCGCCCGCTAGGAGCGCGTGCCGGGAGCGCCCGCGGAGGTGGCGGCCGGGGGGAGGCTGCTAGATTCCGAACCTCGTTCTAATCACGAGGAGGGCGCGTTGAACCCCTGGCAGACCCCCGAGCGCGCGGCGCTGCGCGAGCTCGTCCGCGACTTGACCGCGCGGGAGATCGTCCCGTCGCTGCCGGAGTGGGAGGACGCCGGGGAGCTGCCCCGGTCCCTGCACCGCCGCGCCGCCGACGCGGGCATCCTCGGCGCCGGGTTCCCGGAGGAGGCCGGCGGCTCGGGCGGCGAGCTGTTCGACGCGCTCATCGTCGCCGAGGAGATCATCCAGGCGGGCGGGTCGGGCGGCGTCGTCGCGTCGCTGTTCACCCACGGCATCGCCCTCCCCCACCTCATCGCGTCCGGCGACAAGGACCTGATCGACCGGTTCGCGCGGCCCGTGCTCGCCGGGGAGAAGATCGGCGCGCTCGGCGTCACCGAGCCCGGCACCGGCTCCGACGTCGCGGGCATCCGCACCACCGCCGTCCGCGACGGAGACGCCTACGTCGTCAACGGCGCCAAGATGTTCATCACCTCCGGCGTGCGGGCCGACTTCGTCACCACCGCCGTCCGCACCGGCGAACCGGGCTTCGGCGGGATCTCGCTGATCGTCATCGAGAAGGGGACGCCCGGCTTCACCGTCTCCAAGGCGCTGCGGAAGATGGGCTGGCAGTGCTCCGACACCGCCGAGCTCGCCTTCGACGACGTCCGGGTGCCCGCCGCGAACCTGATCGGCGCGGAGAACGGCGGGTTCCTGCAGATCGTGCAGAACTTCGTCACCGAGCGGCTGTCCCTGGCCGTCCAGGCGTACGCGACCGCGCAGCGCTGCCTCGACCTCACGCTGAGCTGGATCCGGGACCGCGAGACGTTCGGCCGCCCGCTGTCGTCCCGGCAGCTCGTCCGGCACAAGGTCGCCGAGATGGCCCGGCAGGTGGACGTGGCGCGCGCCTACACCCGGTCGGTCGCCGAGCGGCACGCCGCCGGCGAGGACGTCCTCACCGAGACCGCGTACGCGAAGAACACCGCCGTCTACGCGTGCGAGCACGTCGTCCACGAGGCGGTGCAGCTGCACGGCGGGATGGGCTACATGCGGGAGTCGGAGGTGGAGCGCCACTACCGCGACGCCCGCCTCCTCGGCATCGGCGGCGGCACCAACGAGATCATGAACGAGATCGTCGCGAAGCGCCTCGGGCTCTGAGCGCGCGCGGGGCGCGGCGCGGCGCCCGGCGGTGAAGGGGGACACCGCCGGGCGCCGCCTCTCTCCGGGAACGTCAGCCGAGCGGGTTGCCGCAGTCGATGGGCCAGTACGGGCCCCAGACGTCGAGCGAGTTCTCGACGAACTTGATCATGACCGGGTCGAACGCGATGCCCACGTGCGCGTTGGTGTCGTTCGCGCACTTGTCCTGCAGCAGCACGTTCTGCGCGTTGGAACCGTTCAGGAACTCCGAGGTGTACGGCGTGACGACCTCGTCGTACTTGGTGGACAGCACGATGTACTGCACGCCGGGCACCGTGTCGCCGCCCGCGTTGAGGTTCTTCAGGAAGTCGGAGTCGGTGATCTGCTCGCCCGCCGCCGGCGCGGCCTTCACCACCGCCTGCGTGATGCCGAGCAGGCTGCCGAGCTCCACCAGCCCGTCCAGGTTCGTCCCGTGGTTGGACGGCACGATCCCGATCAGCTTGTTGACCTTCGACGCGCCGCCGAGGAACTTCAGGTAGTAGCGGGGCATCATCCCGCCCTGGGAGTGCCCGACCATGTCGACCTTCGAGGCGCCGGTCGCGGCCAGCACCTTGTCGACGAACGCCGACAGCTGGCCCGCGGACGCGGCGATCTCACCGGTGCCCTGGATCGGGGCGTCCTGCGCGCCGCCGTAGTTGAGCGCGTAGACGCAGTATCCGGCCTTCTTCAGCGCGGGCGAGAGCTTCTGCCAGTTGAACGCCATGTTCTCGAACGTGCCGTGCACCAGCACCACCGGACGCGGGTGCAGGAACGACGGCTTGCAGTTCCAGTCGTTGGCGCCGTCCGGGCTCGTCTCCGCGTGGGCCGCGGGCGCGGCCACGGCGGACAGCCCGAGGGCGGTGGGGATCGCCGCGGCGATGACGGCCCAGGACTTCAGTCGCCTGAAACGCATGTTCATCTCCCTGGAAGCGGGCACGCCGAAACGGCGCCGGAACCCCGCGACGGCGAGTGCGGGGCCCGGCCGCGGATCGTCGTGAGATCGGGGGGTGGGTGCGGCCGCGCTGATCAGCTGAGGTGGTGACAAGGTACGGCCGCGTTTCCGCGCGGTCTTGTAGCAGGACTCGCCACTTGGCCCGGAGGAATTGTCAGGCGGCTCACAACCGGGGCCGTCCGCATGCCCTCCGACCTGCGGCGTGCCCGTGCGCGGCGCGGCCGTGCGCGCCCCTGCGGCGGCGCCGTGCGCTAGGGGGCGCCGACGAGCCCGTCGACCAGCGCGCGCAGGCCGTCGGCGTAGGTGTCCTGCGCGGTCAGCGCCGCCCAGCGGTCCGCGACCCGCGCGAGGCGGGGCAGCTCGGCGGCGTCGATGTCGGCGAACACCCGCTCGCGGTAGGTCGGCCGCTCGTCGCCCGCCCGGCGCCGCGCCGCCGCGGCCCGCACGATGATCTCCCCGGCGGTGTAGTACCAGATCGCCCGGTAGGCGTGGACGGCCCGCTCGGGGCTCAGCCCGCTCTCCTCCAGGCCGGCCAGGATCTGCTCGACGAACCACAGCGCCGACCGCGACATCAGGTCGTCGGCCGTGAGCACCTCCGCGATCCAGGGGCACGCGGCGAGCGTCTCCCGGATCGCGGCGGCCGCCGCCACGACCCGCTCGCGGGGGTCGGCGGGCAGGTCGGGCTCGCGCGCCATCCGCGCGGCGTAGTCGTCCAGCAGCAGGACGAGCAGCTGCTCCTTGTCGCGGACGTGGTGGTACAGCGCCATCGGCGTGCTGCCGACCTCCTTGGCCAGCCGGCGCATCGTCAGCCGGTCCACGCCCTCCTCGTCCACGATCCGGCGCGCGGTCTCGACGATCTCGGCGCGGGAGATCCGGGGCGGCCTGCCCCGCTGGGCGGACGGTTGCGGCATCCCCCCATCATCGCGGACTCGACAGCCGGGCCCGCCGCCGGTTAGTTTTTATACATGTACAAAAAAGAACGCCCCTGGGCGGTGCTCGCGGCGGCCTGCGTCGCCCAGTTCGTCTTCGCGCTGGACATGGCGGTGATGAACGTCGCGCTCCCGGCGATCAGGACCGCCCTCGGCTTCGCACCGGTCGGCCTGTCCTGGGTCGTCCACGTCTACGCGCTCGCCTTCGGCGGGTTCCTGCTGCTCGGCGGCCGGGCCTGCGACCTGTACGGGCGGCGCCGGATGTTCGTCCTCGGCCTCGCCGTGTTCGGGCTGTGCTCGCTCGCCGGCGGGCTCGCCCAGGCGCCGTGGCAGCTCGTCGCGGCGCGCGCCGGCCAGGGTCTCGGCGCCGCCGCCGCGGCCCCGGCCTCGCTCGCCCTGCTGACCACCACGTTCACCGAGGGCCGCGCGCGGGTCCGCGCCCTCGGCGTGTGGAGCGCGATGAACGCGGCGGGAGGCGCCCTCGGCGTCCTCGCGGGCGGCGTGCTCACCGAGTACGCGGGCTGGCGCTGGGTGATGCTCGTCAACCTGCCCTTCGTCGCGCTCACCCTCGCGTTCGTCCCGGCGGGCGTGGCCGCCCAAGCGCGCGCGGGCGCCCGCGAGCGGATGGACGTGCCCGGCGCGGTGCTGGCGACCGCCGGGTTCGGGCTGCTGGTCTTCGGCGTGGTGCGCACCGACGCCGTCGGCTGGTCGGACCCGGCCACCCTCGCCTGCCTCGGCGGCGCCGCCCTGCTCCTCGCGGCCTTCGTCGCCGTCGAGGCCCGGGTCCGCGCGCCGCTCGTGCGGCCGGGCCTGCTGCGCAACCGCTGGGTCGCGGGCGCGAACGTGATCGTCTTCCTGGCGGCGGCGGGCCAGTTCGCCGCGTTCTACTTCGTCTCCCTCTACATGCAGCAGGTGCTCGGCATGGGCGCCGCCGAGACGGGCCTGGCCTTCCTGCCGTTCTCGGCCGGCGTCGTGCTCGGCACACTGCTCGCGACCCGGGTCGCCGGGAACCGCTCGCCCCGCGCGGCGCTGGTGCCGGGCAGCCTGCTCGCCGCCGCCGGGCTGGCCTGGTTCACCCGGATCAGCCCGGACGGCGGCTTCCTCACCGACGTGCTCGGCCCGTCGGTGGTGGGCAGCATCGGCATCGGGCTCGTGCTGGCGCCCGTCGCCGCCGCGGCGACCACCGGGGTCGCGCTCCGGGAGGCGGGGACGGCGTCGGGGCTGCTCAACAGCTCCCGCCAGCTCGGCGGCTGCGTCGGCCTCGCCGCCCTCGCCACGGTCGCCGCGCACCGCACCGGCGACGCGGCCTCCCCCGCCGCGCTGAACGGCGGCTACGCCCTGAGCCTCACCGTGTCCGCGGCCCTGTTCCTGGTGGCCGCGCTCGTCGCGCTGGCCCTCCCCCGCAGGGAGCGGTCCGCGCCCGTACCGTCCGCCGCTCCGGCGGAGAACCGACTGGAAGGAACACCGTCATGACGCAGCCGATCGACATGTTCGCCCTCGCCCTCACCTTCCACCCGGACGGCGCGGTGCGCAGCGGCGAGCGCCGGATGACCACCGACGACGGCGGGTGGCAAGTGGCGGCGTTCCACGTCGAGACCGACGCGGACGTCCACGCCGACCACTGGGAGGTGCACCCGGCGGCAGAGGAGGCGGTCTGCTGCCTGGCCGGCGGCGGGGTCCGCATGTACTTCCGCCCCGAGGAGCCCGGCGGCGAGGAGGAGATGGTCCGGCTCCCCGCGGGCCGAGCCGTGATCGTCCCCCGGGGCCGCTGGCACCGCCTGGAACTGGACGGCCCGAGCGACGTCATGTCCATCACCCTGCGGCGGGGCTCCCGGCAGGAAAGGCGCTGACACCGCCCGGAGGGCGCCCGGCCGGGCGCCCTCACGGCGCGGGCGTCAGGCCTGGGCGACCGCGCCGTCGGCGAGGAGGGCGTCGATGTCGTCGAAGCCGAGGTCCTCCAGGACGGCGCGGGTCTGGCCGCCGGGCAGCACGGGGAGCCCGTCGGTGTCGGTGGCGGTGCGGGAGAAGCGCGGCGCCGGGGCGGGCTGGCGGTGGCCGGCGCGCTCGGGGAAGACGTCGCGGGCGGTGTTGAAGGGGTGCTCCTTGGCCTCGTTCATCGACAGGACGGGCGCCACGCACGCGTCGCTGGGCGCGAAGACCTCGGTCCACTCGTCGCGGGTCTTCGCCTTGAACGCGGCGGCGAAGCGCTCGCGCATCTCGGGCCAGCGGGCGCGGTCCTGCTGGTCGGGGAGGTCCTCGGTGTCGACGCCGAGGCGGCGCACGAACTCGGCGAAGAACTGGGGCTCGATCGCGCCGACCGCCATGTGCCCGCCGTCGGCGGTCTCGTACACGTCGTACCAGGGGGCGCCGGTGTCGAGGAAGTTGACGCCGCGCCGGTCCTCCCACATGCCGCCCGCGAGGAAGCCGTGGATGAAGGTGGACAGGTGGGCGGCGCCGTCCACGATGGCGGTGTCGACGACCTGCCCGCGCCCGCTGGTCTTGGCCTCCAGCAGCGCGGCGAGGACGCCGACGACGAGGTACATGCTGCCGCCGGCGAAGTCGCCGAGCAGGTTCAGCGGGACCTGCGGCGGGCCGCCGGCGCGGCCGATGGCGTGCAGCGCGCCGGTGATGGCGATGTAGCCGATGTCGTGGCCGGCGGTCCGCGCCAGCGGGCCCTCCTGGCCCCAGCCGGTCATCCGGCCGTAGACGAGGCGGGGGTTGCGGGCGAGGCAGTCGTCCGGGCCGAGGCCGAGGCGCTCGGTGACGCCGGGCCGGAAGCCCTCGATCAGGACGTCGGACCGCTCGACGAGGCGGAGCACGACGTCCTTGCCCTTCTCGCTCTTGAGGTCGATGGCGATCGAGCGCTTGCCGCGGTTGCTGAAGTCGGTGCCGCCGGTGGCGGCGTCCCGCACCGCGGACGGGCGGTCGACCCGGATGACGTCGGCGCCGAGATCGGCGAGCAGCATCGCGGCGAACGGCCCCGGCCCGATCCCGGCCAGCTCGACCACGCGCACTCCGGAGAGCGGCCCCTTGCCCATCTGCAGCCCCTTTCGGTCCCACCTGTCTCCGCCGGGGGCCGGTCCCGGGGCGGTCCCCCCGCGGCCGGCGCTGAATCCCGTTCGGTCACCCTAGTGTGCCCGATCGCGGTAAGTGGGTTCTGACCGGCCCCGTTCAGCGGGGCGCGGCGGTGACCGCGACCGGGACGTTCGGGCCGCGCTCCGGCCGGGCGACCAGCAGCCGGTGATCGGTCGTGGCGGGGCCGAGCGCCCCCCGCACCCGCGGGACGAGCCCGGACGCGGCGGCGGCGAGGAAGTACCAGCGGCCCGACGGCGACTGCCACCAGGTGCCCGACACCGGGCGCCGCGCGTCGCAGGGTCCGGTGTCGTGCGGCCGGTCGGCGACGAGCATGGACGCGCCGGCCCGCCCGCCGTCGGCGTAGGCCGTCCGGGTGCAGAACCAGCTGGCGAGCGCGCCGCCGTGCGGGAGCGTCCCGGACCAGAACTCCCAGGCCATGGCGTCGGTGACGGGCCGGCTCCGCGGCGGTTCGAGGCAGCCGAGGCGGTTCCAGGTCCGCACCGCGCCGGGGCCGAGGCGGGCGGGCGCGGCGGGCGCCCCGCCCGGCGCGTAGCCGGGCGAGTGGTAGGTGAGGACGGCGGCGCGCGGGCCGCCGAGGTAGCCGAGCGTGCGGTCGCCGAGGTGGAAGAGCGGGCCGCGCCCGCAGGGCGTTCCGGCGGGCGCGGGCGCGACGACGCCGTCGCGGGCGGGCAGGGCGGCGCCCGCGAGGGTGCGGGGCGCCGGTTCCCAGGGCGCGAGGAGGTAGCGTCCGCCGCCGAGGGCGATCGGGGCGGACGCGTCGGTGCCGGCGGTGACGACGTCCAGGCCGGGCGGGGCGTAGCGGGCGACGCGGTCGCCGCGCCGCATCAGCGCGAGCGGCGCGCCGCCCGCGTGCCCGGCGTAGAGGAGCTGGGCGGTGCCGCCGCCGGGGCTCCGGCCGCCCTTGGCCGCCGCCCATGCGGCGGCGGCGCGGTCGAGGAACGCGCGGTCGCCGGCGAGGTCGCCGCGCGCGGGCCAGGCGTCCAGGGTGCGGGGGCCGCGCGTCCAGGCGGACGGCGGGGCCGCGTTGAGCCGCAGGCTCGGGGCGGCGGCGCCCGGCCGTCCCGACCCGGTGTGGATCAGCACGCCGACCAGCGCGGTGGTGAGCGCGGCGGCCGTCACCAGCGGCAGCACCGAGCGGGTCCGGACGGGGCGCAGGTGCGCCGGGTCGAACCGCTCGGCGCGGTGCGGGACGGGGATCGAGACGGCGCAGGCGGCGTCGATGACGGGCCAGGGGTCGCGCACCCGCAGCTCCCGGAGCTGGTCGCGGACGGCGTACTTCGGCAGGCCCTCGATGCGCAGCAGCACGTAGGCGACCCGCACGTACGGGTCGAGCTCGGCGAGCGCGGCGGTCAGCGCCGGGTCGGGCAGCCGCGCGGGCAGCGCGCGCAGCCAGGGGCCGAGGCCGATCTGCAGGCGGCGGGAGGGGCGCAGCGCGCGGCGCAGCACGCGGGTGCGGCGGCGGGCGAGGCCGGGGGCGGTGCGGTCGCGCGGGCCGCGGGCGGTGGCGTCCACGATCCGGCGGGCGACCGCCAGCCGGTAGACGCGCTTTCCGCGGCCCGGAAGAACGAAATACGCCATTCGGACGAGATTTCCGTAATGCGATTTCCTGGGCGGCGATTCCGGCGCCGGCTGCGCGATGACGTCCTCCGTCACGGCGGGCCCCTCCCCCTTCCGTTCCCGGGCGCGGCGCCCCTCGCGCCGCGGAGACCGAGGTTATGCGGCACCGGCGCGCGCGGGAGCGGAATTGGGGCAACGATGGGCAACGCCAAAAGAAATGTCCCCTATTTCCGTACGGAAAAGGCGCGGCGGCCCCGGGCCCGCGTCAGGAGCGCAGGGCGTCCGTGTACGCCGGGAGGGTGATGTTGCGGCCGGACACGACCACGACCGGCCGGCCGATGATCTCGACCTTGCCGGCCAGCACGGCCGCGACGCCCGCCGCGCCCGCGCCCTCGGCGACCAGGCCGTGCTCGGCGAACAGCCAGCGCAGCGCGGTGCGGATCTCGGCGTCGGTGACGGCGGTCAGCGCCGCGTCCGCCCCGATCACCTCCGGCGTCACGCAGCCGGCCTCCAGGTTCCCGGGCAGCCCGTCGGCGAACGTCTCGCCGACCTCCACCTCGACGACCCGCACGGCGGCGACCGACGCCGACACGCCGCGCGACACCGCCGACTCCACCCCGACGATCCGCACGCCGCCGCGCTCGCGCGCCCACAGGCTGAGCCCGGCGAGCAGGCCCCCGCCGCCGACCGGCGCGATCACCGTGAGCGGTCCGTCCGCCTGCGCGTCCAGCTCCCGGCCGATGGTGCCCTGCCCGGCGATGACCGCCGGGTCGTTGTAGGGCGAGACGTAGTGGCCGGGCAGCGTCATCGCGTGCGCCTCGGCCTCGTCGTAGGTGTCGCCGTGCAGGACGAGCCGGACCGGGAACGCGCCGATCCGATCCACCTTCACCGGGGACGCCCGCCTCGACACGACCACCGTCACGTCCGCGCCGGACCGGGCCGCCGCGTACCCCATGCCGAGGCCGTGGTTGCCGGCGCTCGCGGTGACGGCCGGCGTGCCGTCCGGCAGCGCCGCCACGGCGGCGAGCGCGCCGCGCACCTTGAACGAGCCGGTCGGCTGGAAGGTCTCCAGTTTCAGCAGCGCGTCCGGTGCCAGGCCGGACGGGACGGCGGGCGTCGGCGCGAGCGCCCCGGACACCGCCTCCCAGGCCAGCTCCAGGTCCAGCGAGCCCGGCACGCGGACCCGGCGGGCCGTCACGAGCCGTCCCCCGGCGTTCCGTCCTGCCCGGTGCGGTCCAGCCGCTCGTGCAGCCGGCTCCGGATCTCCTCCGGCGTGTACGCGCGGCGCCGCCGCTCGGAGCGCACGATCACCGCCCCGGTCGCCGCCACTCCGACGAACCCCGCGATGCCCAGCGCCTTCCACAGGCCGGCCCTTCTCCACCACCGCATGCGGCTACGGTATCGACCATGCCGGGCACGAGCATCTCCCTCGACGAGGCCGCCGACCTGACCCGCACCGGCGACGTGTGGCTGTTCCGCGGCCGGACGGTCGCCGACCGCGCCATCCAGATGACGACGAACAGCCCGGTGAACCACGTCGGCATGTCGCTGGTCATCGACGACCTGCCGCCGCTGATGTGGCACGCCGAGCTCGGCCGCTCGCTGCCGGACCTGTGGTCGGGCGGCCACCAGCGCGGCGCGCAGCTCCACGACCTGCGCGACGCGGTGCTGACGTGGGGCGACCGGTACGGGCAGCGGGCCTGGCTGCGGCAGCTCGACCCGCCGGCGTCCGGGGAGATGGAGGACGCGGCGCTGCGCGCGGTGGCCCGGCTGGACGGCACGCCGTTCCCGTCCACGTCGCGGCTGGCGTCGCGGTGGCTGCGCGGCCGGGTCCCGATCCGCCGCCCGGCCGAGCGCGACATGAACCTGGAGACGGCGTTCTGCGCGGAGATCGTCGCGGTGACGTACCAGGCGATGGGGCTGCTGCCGAAGGGCCGCCGCCCGAACTGGTTCGATCCGGGCCGGTTCTGGAGCGGCGACGACCTGGACCTGGAGTCGGGCGCGGTCCTCGGCGGCGAGATCGCCGTCGGCCTGCCCGCGCGTCCCTAGCACGGCGGTCGCGCCGCGGCCCGGCGGCGGGCGGACGTCCGGGAGCGGGTCGAACCGCGTCCGGCCGAGCCCCGCGGACATCTCTCCCGGCCGCGCGGTCACGCCATATCCGGCGAGTCTCGATAAAGCGCGAGCTACGCGACAGTAGGCGTGACGTGGAACACAACCGGCCGGTCACCCGTGCCGTCCGATGTCGGTTCCGGTGGACTTCGCCGCATCCCTAGCGTCACGAACCGAACGCGAACGTTATCCCCGACGTCCTAATGTTGGGCATCCCCCGACCGACGACCCCGAGGTGGACGTGGAACACGCAAGCATCGCCGACCTGTGGAACCGCGTGACGGGAACGCAGCCGGACCCCCCGTGGTGGCTCGTCGTCCTCGTCGGCGTCGTCGCGCTGGCCGCGGTGCTGCACGGCCCCACCTGGCGGGTCGCGCGCAACACCGTGACGATCGCGCACGAGGGCGGGCACGCGCTGATCGCCCTGCTCACCGGCCGCAAGCTGGACGGCATCAAGCTGCACTCCGACACCTCCGGCGTCACCGTGTCGCGCGGCAAGCCGCACGGCCCCGGAATGATCTTCACCGCGATGGCCGGGTACGTGACGCCGCCGCTGCTCGGGCTGTTCTTCGCGCTGCTGCTCGCCGCCGGCCGCATCACGCTGATGCTCTGGTTCACCCTCGCCCTGCTCGCCGCGATGCTCGTGATGATCCGCAACGCCTACGGGGCGCTGTCGGTCGTCGCGACCGGCGCGGTCGTCTTCCTGGTGTCGTGGTTCGGCGGCGCCGAGGTGCAGGCCGGCTTCGCCTACCTCGCCGCCTGGTTCCTGCTCCTCGCCGCGACCCGGCCGGTGATCGAGCTGCAGCGGATGCGCGCCCGGCACATGGCGCCGAGCTCCGACGCCGACCAGCTCGCGCACCTCACCGGCGTCCCGGGCCTGGCGTGGGTCACCCTGTTCGGCGCCACCGCCCTCGTCGCCCTCCTCGCCGGCGGCGCCCTCCTCTTCCCCGACGTCTCCCTCCACCTCCCCACCCTCCCCGGCCAGTGAGCCGACCGCCCGCCGCGCGGGCCGCCTACCAGGCGGCTCCCGGTCCCGGCCGGGGGAACGTCACGCTGAGAATGTCGGACGAGGCGGATAGTTTCGGGGGGTGAGCGGTCGATGGGATCGGGGGCGGGTCGCCGCGCTGGCGCCGGACGCGGCGTCCGCGAAGGCGGCCGGCGGCATCGCCCGGCCGGCCCGGTGGGGCGGGACGGGCTGCGACGACGAGGCCGTCTGGGGCGAGTGCCAGGGCAGCGGCAGCAGTGTCTACCGGGCGTGCGCCGACCTGGCCGGGCCGGCGTTCCGCTGCTCGTGCCCGAGCCGCAAGGTCCCATGCAAGCACGTCCTCGGGCTGCTGCTCCTGTGGTCGGACGGGGCGGTCGCGGCCGGGGCGCGCCCCGGCTGGGCCGCGGAGTGGATCGAGCAGCGCCGCGACCGGGCCGGGAAGGCGCTCGAGCGCAAGGCGGCGGGCGCGGCGAAGGCGCGTGACCCGAAGACGGTGGAGCGGCGCGAGCGGCGGGTCGAGGACGGCCTCGCCGAGCTCGACCAGTGGCTCCGCGACCAGGTGACGCACGGGCTCGCGCAGGCGGAGAAGGCGCCCTACGGGCTGTGGGACGACGCCGCGCGCCGGCTCGTCGACGCGCAGGCCGGCGCGCTGGCGGGGCAGGTCAGGGCGCTCGCGGCGATCCCCCGGCAGCCCGGCTGGCCCGACCGGCTGCTGGAGGAGTACGCGCTGCTCCGGCTGCTCGTCCAGGCTTACCGGCGGCGGGAGGAACTGCCCGACGGGCTGCGCGACACCGTGCGTTCGCGGGTCGGTTTCACCGTCGCGCAGGACGACGTGCTGGGTCATGGGGAGCGCGTCCGGGACCGCTGGTGCGTGACGGGGGCGCGGGACACCGTGCAGGACCAGCTCACCACCCGCCGGACCTGGCTGCGGGGGCGGGAGAGCGGGCGTCCCGCGCTCGTGCTGTCGTTCGCCGCGCCCGGCGCGGCGCTGGACTCCTCGCTGGCCGTCGGCACGGAGGTCGACGCCGAGCTGGCCTTCTATCCGGGGGCCCGGCCGCTGCGGGCGCTGGTCGCCGAACGCCACGGCCCGGCCGTCCCGGCGGCGCCCGGTGGGACGTCCGTCGCCGGGTTCCTGGACGACCACGCCGCGGCGCTGGCGAGCGACCCGTGGCTGGAGCGCTGGCCCGCGACGCTGGACGGGGTGCGGCTCGCCCGCGGCGAGGGCGGCGGCCTGCACGTGGTCGACGAGGCGGGCGACGCGCTGCCGCTGCGGACCGCCGATCCCTGGCGGCTGCTGGCGGTGTCCGGCGGCGGGCCCGTCACGCTCGCCGGGGAGTGGACGCCGGAGGGGCTCCGGCCGCTGACCGCCTGGCAGGCCGACGAAGGGGCCGTGCTGCTGTGACCGGCTGGAACGAGCACGTCACCGCCGCGCTCCTCGGCACCGAGCGCCGCGACCCGCCCGTCCTTCCGGAAGCGCCGGACGGCCCCGACCCCGACAAGGCGGGCCGGCTGCTGGACCAGGCCGCGCTGCTGACGGTCGCGCGGCGGGCCGGGCGCGTCCCCGGCCGCGGAGCCGCCGAGGTGATCGCCCCGGCGCCCGCCGAGGAGGCGCCGGTCGTGCCGCCCGCGGCGGCCGACCGGCTCGGCCGGATCCTGCACGGCGAGTACGTCCAGGTGCTGCCCGAATGGCTGGACGCAGCGGCGGAGCGCGGGCTGCGGGTGCCGGCGCGCCTGCTGCCCGACCTCCTCGAACGCGGCCGCGGCGACCGGATGCTGCGGCCGTCGATCAGCCGCGCGGCCGGGCGGCGCGGCGTGTGGCTGGCGCTGCGGAACACCGACTGGGCGTACCTGGTCGGGGCGGGCGGCGATCCGGGCGGCGGCGCCGAGGTGTGGGAGACCGGCACCCGCAACCAGCGGGCCGCGTACCTGACCGCGCTGCGCCATGCCGATTCCGCCGCCGCGCGCGAGGCGCTGCGGGAGACGTGGGCGAAGGAGCCCGCGCCCGACCGCGCCGCCTTCCTCGGCACGTTCCGGGCCGGGCTGTCGCCCGACGACGAGGAGTTCCTGGAGTCGGCGCTGGAAGACCGCGGCAAGGACGTCCGGCAGCTCGCCGCCGACCTGCTCGCCCGGCTGCCCGGCTCGGCGTACGGGCGGCGGATGGCAGCGCGCGCCCGCGCCTGCCTGGTCCCGCGGGTCCGCACCGTGCGGGGCCGCGAGCAGACATGGATCATGGTCGAGCCGCCGGCCGCGCACGACGAGGACCTGGCGCGCGACGGGGTCCCGTTCCATCCCGGCGGGTCGTTCGCGCCCGGCGGCGGGGGGCGCCCGGTGGGGACGCGGGCCGCCTGGCTGCGCGAGATCCTCGCCCGCACGCCGCTCGGCACCTGGACAGACCTGTTCGGGCTGCCGCCGATGGAGATCGTGTGCCTGCCGGTCGCGGCGGCCGGGGCCTCCGAAGGGCGGTCCGGCCGGGACGAGCACGACGGCGACGCCCGCGACGTCCACATCGGGTGGGCGCGGGCCGCGCTGAAGCAGCAGGACGCCGCGTGGGCGCGCGCGCTGCTGAAGGGCGGCGTCATGGTGGACGAGCCCGGCGCGCTCGCCGACCTGCTGGCCGTCCTGCCCGCCGGGGAGCGGGACGCCGCGGCGGCGGGGCTGATCCGCTGGGTCGAGGGCAGGTCCGAGCTGCCCCCCATCCTGGAGCGGGTGCCCGGACCGTGGACCGGCGACCTCGCGTCCGCCGTGGTCGGCACGCTCGCCGCGTCCGCCGTCCGGCCCGCCTCGACCCGCCGCGACGAGCACGCCCTGACCCAGCTCTGCCGGCTCGCCGAGCAGCGACTGGACCCGTCCGCCGCGTCCCGGCTGGAGGAGCTGCTCGCCCGCCGCCCGCCCGAGGAGCCGGGACGGGCCCTGCCGCGCGCCGTCCCGGCCCTGATCACCACCCTGCGCTTCCGCGACGAGATGCTGAAGGAGCTCGCCCCGTGACCGAACCCGTGACCGGAGACCCCGTGCCCGCCGGGGTGCTGCGCCCGCACGCCGAGCAGGAGTACGCCGGCGAGCTGGCCCGGCTGGCCGAGCACGACGACCGGCCCCGGCCGCCCGGCTGGCGGCTGTCGCCGTGGGCCGTCACGACGTACCTGCTCGGCGGGGAGCTGCCCGACGGCACGATCGTCTCGCCGAAGTACGTCGGCCGGCGGCGGCTGATGGAGGTCGCGGTGGCGACGCTCGCGACCGACCGGGCGCTGCTGCTGCTCGGCGTGCCCGGCACCGCGAAGACGTGGGTGTCGGAGCACCTCGCGGCGGCGATCAGCGGCGACTCGACACTGCTGGTGCAGGGGACGGCCGGGACGGCGGAGGAGGCGATCCGCTACGGCTGGAACTACGCCCGGCTGCTCGCGGAGGGCCCGTCGGAGAAGGCGCTGGTGGAGAGCCCGCTGATGCGGGCGATGCGGCGCGGGTCGGTGGCGCGGATCGAGGAGCTGACCCGGATGCCGTCCGACGTCCAGGACGCCCTGATCACGGTGCTGTCGGAGAAGACGCTGCCGGTCCCGGAGCTGAGCACCGAGGTGCAGGCGCGCAAGGGCTTCACGCTCATCGCGACCGCGAACGACCGCGACCGGGGCGTGAACGAGCTGTCCAGCGCGCTGCGGCGGCGGTTCAACACGGTGGTGCTGCCGCTGCCCGACACCGTCGAGGACGAGGTGGACATCGTGGCCCGCCGCGTCGACCGGATCGGCGCGTCGCTGGAGCTGCCGCAGGCGCCGGCGGGCCTGGAGGAGATCCGCCGGGTCGTCACCGTGTTCCGGGAGCTGCGCTCGGGCCTGACGTCCGACGGCCGCACGAAGCTGAAGTCGCCGAGCGGAACGCTCAGCACCGCCGAGGCGATCTCGGTGATCACCAGCGGGCTGGCGCTGGCCGCGCACTTCGGCGACGGGGTGCTGCGGGCCGCGGACGTGGCGGGCGGGCTCGTCGGCGCCGTCGTCCAGGACCCGGTGTCGGACCGGGTGGTGTGGCAGGAGTACCTGGAGGCGGTCGTGCGGGACCGCCCGGAGTGGCGGGACTTCTACCGCGCCTGCCGGGAGGTGTCTTGACGGCCGGACGGGTCGAGGTCTTCGGGATCCGCCACCACGGTCCCGGTTCGGCGCGCGCGCTGCGCGGCGCGCTGGAGGAGTTCGGTCCGGACGCGGTCCTGATCGAGGGTCCGCCGGAGGCCGACGCGATCGTCGAGCTGGCCGGCGACCCCGGCATGGTCCCGCCGGTCGCGCTGCTGGCCTACTCCCCCGCCGGCCCGCCCGGCGGCGCGGCGGGGAAGGACGACCGGAAGGCCGCGTTCTGGCCGTTCGCGGAGTTCAGCCCGGAATGGCAGGCGATCCGGTACGGGCTGGCGGCGGGCGCGGCCGTCCGGTTCTGCGACCTGCCCGCGGCGCAGCAGCTCGTCCCGCCCGAACCGGACGCCGCCGACCCCTCCGGCGCCGGACCCGGCGGCGAGGAGCCCGGGGACGGGGCTGCGGGCGCCGCGCCGCCGGAGGACGTCCGGCTGGATCCGCTCGGGACGCTGGCCAAGGCGGCGGGCTACGACGACACCGAACGCTGGTGGGACGACGTCGTCGAGCACCGCCACGAGGGCCCCTCGCCGTTCCCCGCGATCGCGGAGGCCATGGCCGAGCTGCGCGAGCGGGTGGAGCCGTCCCGGGCCGACCGCCGCGAGGAGCAGCGCGAGGCCCACATGCGCCGGACCGTGCGCCGCGCCCTCAAGGAGGGGTTCGAGCGGGTCGCGGTGATCTGCGGCGCCTGGCACGTCCCCGCGCTGCGCGCGAAGGTCCCCGCGACGCACGACGACCGGACGCTGCGCGGGCTGCCGAAGACGAAGGTCGCGATGACGTGGGTGCCGTGGACGCACGGGCGGCTCGCGGGCCGCTCCGGGTACGGCGCGGGCGTCCGCTCCCCCGGCTGGTACCACCACCTGTTCGCGGCGCCGGACCGGCCGGTCGAGCGGTGGCTCGCCGCCGCCGCGCGGCTGCTGCGCGAGGAGGACCTGCACGTCTCGTCCGCCCACGTGATCGAGGCGGTCCGGCTGGCGGAGGCGCTCGCCGCGCTGCGCGGCCGCCCGCTGGCCGGGCTCGACGAGGTCACCGAGGCGACCCGCGCGGTGCTGTGCGAGGGCGCGGAGGCGCCCGTCGAGCTGATCCGCGAGCGGATGGTCGTCGGGGAGCGGCTCGGCGCCGTCCCGGACCGGACCCCGATGGTGCCGCTCCAGCGCGACCTGCAGGCCGAGCAGCGGCGGCTGCGGCTCAAGCCGTCCGCGCTCGGCAAGGAGCAGGACCTCGACCTCCGCAAGCCCACCGACCTGGAGCGCAGCCGGCTGCTGCACCGGCTCCGGCTGCTCGACGTCGACTGGGGCGTGCCCGCCGAGAGCCGGTCGAAGGGCACGTTCCGGGAGACGTGGACGCTGATGTGGCGGCCCGAGTTCGACGTCGAGCTGATCGAGGCGAGCGCGTGGGGCACGACCGTGCGGGACGCGACCGCGGCCCGCGCGGAGGCGATGGCCGCCGAGGCCGGGACGCTGCCGGAGCTGACGTCCGTCGCGGAGCGCTGCCTGCTCGCCGACCTCGGCGACGCGCTGCCGACGGTGATGCGCGCCCTCGCCGACCGGGCCGCGCTCGACACCGACGTCGCGCACCTGATGGCGGCGCTGCCCGCGCTCGTGCGCGCGCTCCGCTACGGCGACGTGCGCGGCACCGCGACGGGCCCGCTGCGCACCGTCGTGGACGGCCTGGTCGTCCGGGTGTGCGTCGGCCTGCCGCCCGCCGTGTCGGGCCTCGACGACGACGCGGCCCGCGATTTCCTCGGGCACATCGACTCCGTCCACGGCGCCCTCGCCCTGCTCGCCGACGAGGACCACCTCGAACGCTGGCGCGCGGCCCTGACGGCCCTGATCGCCCGGCCCGAGACCCTCCACGGCCTGCTCGAAGGCCGGATCACCCGGCTGCTGCTGGACGCGGGCCGGCTGGACGATGTCCCCGCCCGGATGGCGCGCGCCGTGTCGGTCGGCGCGGCGCCCGCCCGCGCCGCCGCCTGGGTGGAGGGTTTCCTGTCCGGCGGCGGGCTCGTCCTGGTACACGACGAGGAACTGCTCCGGTTGGTCGACGGCTGGATCGCCGGGCTGCCCGCCGACGCGTTCACCGACGTCCTGCCGCTGCTGCGCCGCACGTTCGGCGCGTACGCCGCCGCCGAGCGGCGTGCGATCGGCGAGCGGGTCCGCCGGGCCGGGGCCGCGCCCGCCGGGCCGTCCCGCCCGCCCGGCGACGACCTCGACGGGAAGCGCGCGGCGCCCGCCGTCGCGACGGCACTGCGCGTCCTCGGCTGGGAGGCCCCGTGAACGACGACACCACCAACGACGGCACCACCAACGACGGCACCGTGAACGAGGGCACCGCGAACGGCGGGCCGGAACGGATGCGGCGGTGGCGGCTGGTGCTCGGCGGCGAGCGCGCCGACGGCACCGGGGTGTCCCTGACCGGCGACGACGCCCGGATGGACGCGGCGCTGGAGAAGCTCTACGGGGCCGGCGACGCCGGAGGAGGCCGGCCCCGGCCGGGCCGCCGCGGCGCCGGGCTCGGCGACTCCGCACCGTCGGTCGCTCGCTGGCTCGGCGACATCCGCGCCTACTTCCCGTCCACGGTCGTCCAGGTGATGCAGAAGGACGCGATCGAGCGGCTCGACCTCACCCGGCTGCTGCTGGAGCCGGAGATGCTGGAGGCCGTCGAACCGGACGTGCACCTGGTCGGGACGCTGCTGTCGCTGAACAAGGTCATGCCGGACCGGGCGCGGGAGTCGGCGCGGGCCGTCGTCCGCAAGGTCGTCGACGAGCTGGAGCGGCGGCTCGCGCAGCGGACCCGCTCGGCGGTCGGCGGCGCCCTCGACCGGTCCGCGCGGGTGCGGCGGCCGAAGCGGCTCGCGGACGTCGACTGGGACCGGACGATCCGCGCGAACCTGCGGCACTACCTGCCCGAGCACGGCACGCTCGTGCCGGAGCGGATGATCGGGTACGGGCGGCGCCGGCAGGCGGTGCAGCGGGACGTGGTCCTCGCGATCGACCAGAGCGGCTCGATGGCGGCGTCGGTGGTGTACGCGAGCGTGTTCGGCGCCGTGCTGGCCTCGATGCGGTCGCTGCGGACGTCGCTGGTGGTGTTCGACACCGCCGTCGCCGACCTGACCGACCAGCTGCACGATCCGGTCGAGGTCCTGTTCGGGACCCGGCTCGGCGGCGGCACGGACATCAACCGCGCGGTCGCGTACTGCCAGGGCCTCGTGACCCGGCCGAACGAGACGATCCTGGTACTGGTCAGCGACCTGTACGAGGGCGGCGTCCGGGACGAGATGCTGCAGCGGGTCGCGGCGCTGACGGCGGCGGGCGTGCAGGTCGTCGTGCTGCTGGCGCTGTCCGACGACGGTGCGCCGGCCTATGACCACGACAACGCCGCGGCCCTCGCGGCGCTCGGCGTCCCGGCGTTCGCCTGCACCCCGGACGCCTTCCCGGACCTGATGGCCGCCGCGATCGAGCGCCGCGACCTCGGGCAGTGGGCGGAGCGGCGCTGATCAGGAGGCCCAGAGGCCCTGCGCGAGCAGGAGCACCACCAGGGCGGTGAGGGCGGCGTGCCCGGCGAGCGCGGCGGGCTCCACGTGGACCAGCCCGCCCCACGCCGCCCACATCGCGACGCGGGCGACCCGCGCGGCCACGACCGTCCACGCCGCCGCCCGGCTGCCCCGCCACGCGACGATCACCGCGACCAGCGTGACGACCGCGACCAGCGTGAACGACGACGCGACCAGCGGGAGGAGCCCGCCCCGGTGGCCGGCGCTGAGCGACGGCCGGGCGATCAGGATCGCGAGCGCGACGACGTCCAGCGCGGCGAGCAGCGTCGCGAGCACCAGACCGGTGACGACTCCCGGTCCGCGCCGCAGCCGCCGGTACGTCCGCGCGGGCGCCGCCTGCGGCCCCGGGCGCCCGCTGTCACCGATCGGGCCCGGATGGCCGGACGGCTCGTGAGCGTCAGGTGGCCCCTGAGGCTGGAGTGGCTGCCGGTACTCGATGGGCTGCGAGTACCCGGAGGGGGCGAAGTTCTCGGGCGACGGCCGGTAGGCGGCGGACGCGGTCTCCGCGCCCGCGCCCTGCGTCCCGGCGGCGTCCCACGCCGGCGGGCTGCCGGAACCGGCCGGGAGGCCCGGCGCGGCGGCCTCGGTCGAACCGGGACCGGCGCCGGAGCCGACGACGGTCGGCGCCTCCCCCGCGCCGTACGCGCCGGGCGGCGCCCCGGTCGCCCCCGCGCCGGGCCCGATCCCGGCCTGCGCCGGACCCTGCTGAACGGCTCCCGGCGGAGCGGCGCCAGGCGGGGCCTCACCGGAACCGGACGGACCGGGCCGGGCGCCACCGGCGGCGGCGCCCGGCTGGACGCCTCGGCCCGGGATGGCGCCGGACCGGGCGCCAGAGGCAGAGGTCGAGCCGGGTCGGGCGTCCTGGGCAGGGACGGCTCCAGGTTGGGCGCCGTAGGCAAAGGCAGCGCCGGGCCGGCCGCCTTGGGCAGGGGTCGAGCCCGGGCCGGCGGTGCCGGTCCAGGTGGCGGTCGGGGGTTCGGGGAGGGCCGCCGTGGCGGGGGCGGCGGACGGGTCGAGGCGCGGGTGCGGCGGGCCCGGACGGTCGCCGAGGAGGCGGAGCAGGACGTCCTCGGAGGTGGGGCGGGCCTTGGGGTCCTTGGCGAGGCAGCCGGCGGCGACCTCGGCGATCGGGCCCGGCAGCGCGCCGAGGTCGGGGGTCTCGTGCATGATCCGGTACATCACGGCGGGCAGCGCGCCGCCCGCGAACGGGTCGCGGCCGGTGGCGGCGAACAGCAGCGTGGCCGCCCACGCGAACAGGTCGGTGGCGGGCGACACCCGTCCCGCGAACTGCTCCGGGGCCATGTAGGCGGGCGTCCCGACGACCTGGCTGGTCATCGTGGCGCCGGCGTCGAACGCGCGGGCGATGCCGAAGTCGATCACGCGCGGCCCGTCCAGCCCCATCAGCACGTTCTGCGGCTTGAAGTCGCGGTGCACGACGCCCGCGCGGTGGATCGCGGTGAGCGCGGTGACCGTGCCGATCGCCAGCCGGTCCAGATCGGCGCCGGTGCGCGGGCCCTGCTCGAGCACGAGCTCGCGCAGCGACCGGCCCGGCACGTACTCGCTGACGATGTAGGGGCGGTCGCCGTCCATGTCGGCGGCGAGGACCTGCGCGGTGCAGAACCCCGCGACCCGCTGCAGCAGCGCCAGCTCGCGGACGAAACGGCCGCGCGCGGCGGCGTTGCCGAGCAGCTGGGCGTGCAGCAGCTTGACGGCGACGCGCGGCGGCGCGCCGGACGGGCCCGGCGCGGCGGGCGCGCGGTCGCCCGCGCCGGCGGGGCGGCCGAGGTAGACCACGCCCTGGCCGCCGGTGCCGAGCCGCCCGAGGATCTCGTAGCCGCCGAGGCGGGTGGGATCCGCGGCGGTGAGGGGAAGCGGGCTCGCCATTGTGACCCCCGTCAGGTCCCGCAATGCCGGCCGCCGGCCGGGCGCAAGAATTCCGTATTCTCCCGGGCACTAATCGGTGCCGCCCGGCATCCAAGAGTATAGGTTCACCGAACCCGGAGCGGGAGACGACGCATGCTCGAGATCAATTCACGAATGGCGCGGGGCCGGATGCCGATCATGGCGGCCGGCGCGCTGGTGCTGGCGGCGGGGACGCTGGCGGGCTGCGGGGACGCGGGGGCCACCATCACCCGGCTGACCGTGGGCTCGCCGGGGCGCGACCCGTACACCCTGGCGGCGAACACCGACCAGGTCAAGGTGGCGACGCGCCCGGCGCGGGGCGGCACGAAGGACGGCGACGCGCCCGGCCTGTACGGCGGGACGCGCCGGATCTCGAGCTGCGACCAGCGCAGGCTCGTCGCGTTCCTGCAGGCCAACCCGGACAAGGCGCGCGCGTGGGCGGGCGTGCAGGGCATTCCGGTGAGCGACATCCCGCGGTACGTGTCGCGGCTGACGCCGGTGCTGCTGCGCACCGACACCCTGGTGACCAACCACGGCTACCGGGACGGCAGGGCGACGAGCGAGAGCGCCGTGCTCCAGGCCGGAATGGGCGTTCTGGTCAATGGCTACGGGGTTCCGGCGGTGAAGTGCAATTGCGGGAATCCGCTGACCGCGCCGGCGGGCAAGATCAAAACGTCGAACGCGCGGTACAGTGGCCGAAAGTGGCCGGGATTCGAGAAGCGGAATGTGACGCGGATCCGGCCGCGGGATTCCCGCAAGGGCACGATCACGGTCTTCGTGCTCGTCGATCCGGGCGCCACGATGGGCTTCGAGCGGCCGCGCGCGACCACGGGCGGCGACGACGGGCCGCCGCTGCCGCTTCCGGCCACCGAGATGGAGCCGTCGGGCGGCACGCCCAGCGACTCCCCGGCGCCGGCCGACTCGGGGTCGTCGGGCTCCCCCGCGCCGGGCGACGGGTCGCCGGCCCCCGGGTCGCCGGAGCCGGGGATCTCCGATCCGGGATCGCCCGCGCCGGGGTCCCCGGCGCCGGAAATCTCGCAGCCGGGGGTGTCGCCCGGCGGCGGACCGGGCACGGGGACCGCGACCGGCACCGGAACCGGCGATGATGGGTCGGGCGGCACCGGGACCGGCGGCACCACCGGCGGGACGGGGGCCGGGACGCCCGGCGACGAGCCGCAGAGCCCGGTGATCTCGATGGCGCCGCCCGGCGGTTCCGCGGGGTCGTCCCCGGCCTTCTGACCCCTGCTGCTACATTTGTTCATATGAGCAGTGCTTCAGATGTCATCCCCGCGGAGGCGTGCGCCGTCCGCGTGGTCGACGCGGAGAAGGTCGCCCTCGTGTCCGCCTCGATGCCGGGCGCGGAGGCGGTCGGGGAGCTCGCGCAGGTGTTCGGGCTGCTGTCCGACCCGGGCCGGCTCCGGGTGATCACCGCGCTGCTCGAGGGGGGAGAGATGTGCGTGTGCGACATCGCGGCGTCCTGCGGGCAGTCGGAGTCGTCGGTGTCGCACGCGCTGCGCCTGCTGCGCGCCAACCGCGTGGTCCGGGTCCGCCGGGCCGGCCGGATGGCCTACTACCGGCTGGACGACTCGCACGTCCGGATGCTGCTCGATCTCGCCCTCGCCCACGTCGGCCACGGGGAGGAAGGCGCATGACCGCGAAGCCGGGGAACGAGCCGGACGGGCATGGGCACGGCCATGAGCACGCCCAGGGCCAGAGCCAAGGCCATGGGCATGGACACGGCCACGGGCACGGCATCTCCGCCAACGCGGACCGGAGGGTGCTCGGCGGCGCCCTCGCCCTGATCGTCGCCTACATGGCGGGCGAGGTCGTGATCGGCCTGCTGGCCGGGTCGCTCGCCCTGCTCTCCGACGCCGCGCACATGCTGACCGACGCGTTCGCGATCGCGCTGGCGCTGGTCGCCATGCGGATCGCGGCGCGCCCGCCGCAAGGCGGTTTCACGTTCGGGATGCGCCGCGCGGAGATCCTCTCGGCCCAGCTGAACGGGCTGACGCTGATCCTGCTCGCGGCGTTCTTCGTCTACGAGGGCGTCCACCGGCTGATCAGCCCGCCGGAGGTCGACGGGCGGTTCGTCCTCTGGACGGCCCTTGCGGGCATCGTGGTCAACCTGGGCGCGAGCTGGCTGCTGAGCCGGGCGAACCGGACGAGCCTGAACGTGGAGGGCGCGTTCCAGCACATCCTGAACGACCTGTTCGCGTTCGTCTGCACCGCCGTCGCGGGACTGGTGGTGTGGACGACGGGGTTCGCCCGCGCGGACGCGATCGCGTCGCTGGTGGTGGCGGCGCTGATGCTGAAGGCCGGGTACGGGCTGCTGCGGGACGCGGGACGGGTGCTGATGGAGGCCGCCCCGGCGGGCATCGACCCGTCCGAGCTGGGCTCCCGGCTGGCCGAGCGGCCGTGCGTCGAGGAGGTGCACGACCTGCACGTGTGGGAGGTCGGGTCCGGCTATCCGGCGCTGTCGGCGCACGTGCTGGTGGACGCGAAGGGCGACTGCCACGCCGTCCGCCGCGACATGCAGGACCTGCTGCGCGCCTCGTACGGGATCACCCACACGACGCTGGAGGTCGATCACGTGGACGGCCCGTCCCGGCACGGCCACTGCGAGGACTCGCACGGCCCCCGGCACGTGGGCGAGGCCGACCAGCCGCACCAGCACGCGGGCTCCGCTCCCTGCGACCACTGACCCGCCGCACGTCACAGGCCCTGGGCGTCAGAGCCCCGGCGTCAGAGGTCGAAGAGCTCGGCGGCGGTGTTCCAGCAGACGGCCCGCAGCCAGTCGTCGCCGAGGCCGAGATCGGCCAGCGCCTCCAGTTGATGGGCGTAGGCGTAGGGGATGTTGGGGAAATCGGTGCCGAGCAGGATCCTGCCCTCCAGGCCGAGGTCGCGGAGCCGCGGCAGGAGCGCCTCGGGGAACGAGCCCAGGCCGCCCGCGAACCGGGTGAAGGTCATCGTCGTGTCCAGATGGACGCCGCCGTACCGGTCGGCGAGGTCGAAGAAGCCCCCGAACTCGGGCGCGCCGAGGTGGGCGATGATCGCGGTGAGGCGGGGGTGGCGGGCCAGCACCCCGGCGAACGGGTCCGGACCGGTGAACCCGTTGGCGACCGGGCCGGACCCGGCGTGGACCAGGGCGGGCACCCCGGCCTCGGCGAGGATCCCCCACGCCTCGTCCAGCTCCTTGTCCCGGGGGTCGAACCCGCCGACCTGGAGGTGGACCTTGAACACGCGCGCCCCCGACTCCAGGGCGCGGCGCACGTAGGCGGCGGCGCCCGGCTCGGGGAAGAACGTCGCGGTCTGCAGGCAGTCGGGGACGCGGGCGGCGAACTCGGCGCCCCACTCGTTCAGCGACTCGGCCATGCCGGGCCGGTGCGGGTACACCAGCGCGGTGAACGCGCGGACGCCGAGGCCGCGCAGGAACGCCAGCCGCTCCTCCTCCGAGTCCCGGTAGCGGATCGGCCACTCCGTGCCGATCAGCGGTCCGGCGTCGTCGAAGTACGCCCAGACCGCGCTCATCAGCCGCGGCGGCATGAAGTGGACGTGCGCGTCGATGATGCCGGGCAGCCCGAGCGCCTGCCAGAACGCGGGGACGGCGGAATCCGAACGGGGTTCAGTCACGCCCCGAACCCTAGCCGGAGGCGGGCGGGCCGCCGACAGGTGCTAGGCGATCGCGGCCAGCAGGGCGGGCAGCGCGGCGCGCAGCTCCCGCCGCCAGTACGGCCAGGTGTGCGTGCCGCGGTAGAAGTGCGTGGAGATCGGGATGCCGAGCTTCTTCAGCTTGCCCGCGAACTCGCGGGTGACGGTGCCGGCGAGCGCCTCCACCACGTCGTGGCCGGTGCCGGGCCTCGGGTCGTAGGGGCCGGGACGCCCGTCGCCCGCGCTGACGTGCAGCTGGACGCCGGCGAGGCGGTCGGCCAGGTCGAACGGGTTGTGCTGGCGCCACACCACGCGCTGCTCGTCGGGGTCGCCCCACACGTCCGTCCAGTCGCGGGCGGGCTCGCCGATCGCGACGGTCAGCTCGACGAGGTCGGCGACGTCCAGGCCGCACGGGTCGCGGTGGAGGGTATGCACCGGGCCGCTGAACGACGCGGCGGCGCGGAACAGGCCGCGGTGCCGGGCGGCGTAGGACAGCGCGCCCATCCCGCCGGTCCCATTCCCGGCGACGGCGCGCCGCGTTCCGGCGCGGTATCCGCGTTCGAGTATCTGGCGCAGCTCGGCCAGATGGAACGTCTCCCACTTCGGCGCCCCGCCGTCGCCGCGATTCCACCAGTCGGTGTAATTGCCGCACGGGCCGCCGTCCGGCATGACGACGATCACCTCGCCGTCCCCGGTCAGCTCCTCGACGCCGCCGTGGTCGGTCCAGGCGGTGTGCCCGGCGCCGGAGCCGTGCAGCAGCCACAGCACGGGCCAGGTCCGGGAGGCGTCCCGCGACCAGCCCGGAGGCAGCAGGAGCCGGGCGTGCGCGACGCCGGGGAGGACGGGCGAGCGGACCGCGAGGTCCAGGACGCGGCGGCGGGGCCGGTGCTCGCCGACGACGGTCGCGCCGTCGTCGGCGGGTGCTGCGGACGGGGCGGCGCCCCCGGTGGCCATGGACATATTTTCCGTCCCGGTCATTCAGCTGTGGTTCACCGGTAATGTCCCCACTTCCGGCCATGTTTCAACGTGAAGTAATGGGTTTATAAAGCAGCGGACCCGGGTTCCCGGGCGGCCGCCGGTAGGGTGGCGCGAACGAGTGGAGGGCGACCGAGTCGAGATGCGGAGCAAAGCGGAGCTGGAGTCGGCGATCGGCAAGGGCGGCCGCGCGGTCCTGGTGATCAACTCGCGGTCGCGGCGGGGCCGCCGGCTGTACGGCCGGGCGCGCCGCCTGCTGGACGAGGCCGGGATCGCCTTCGACCAGGTGTTCCCGGTGACCGATCCGACCCGGCTGCGCGACCTGTTCGGCGACGTGCTGGCGCTGGAGCCCGATCTCGTCGTGGTCGGCGGCGGCGACGGGACGGTCGCCGAGGCCGTCGGGCACCTCGCGCACCGCGACATCGCGCTCGGCGTGCTGCCGCTCGGCACCACCAACAACTTCGCGCGCAGCCTGGAGCTGCCGCTGGACCTGCCCGGCGCGGTCCGGACCGTGGCGCTGGCCGGGCCGGGCGGCGGGAAGGTCGCCGACGTGGACGTCGGCTGGTTCGAGAGCACCGGCGACCCGCAGGGCGAGGGGCCGGGCGCCGACCGCGAGCACATCTTCGCGAACATGGTCAGCCTCGGCCTGTCGGTGCAGGTCGCGGGGAAGGTCCCGCACCTGCTGAAGCGGTACCTCGGGCGTCCCGCGTACGCGCTGACGGCGGCGGGGCTGCTGCCCCGGCACAAGGCGTTCACGGCCCGCATCACGATCGACGGGGAGACGACGTCCCTCCGGACGCACCAGCTGAACATCGCGAACGGCGCGCACCACAGCGGGCAGCGGATCGCCCGGGACGCGAGCCCCGACGACCGGCTGCTGGCCGTCTACCGGCTGGGCGACGAGCGGCGGTTGCGGCTGGCGTCCGCGACGGCCCGGCACGTGCTGACCGGCCCGTGGCGGACGCTGGACGAGGACGCGTTCCTCACCACCGCGCACGTGGAGATCGAGACCGATCCGCCGATGCGGGTGGACGTGGACGGCGAGGTCCGCGGCCGGACGCCGGTGACGATCCGGCTGCGCGGCAACGCGCTGCGCGTGATCGTCCCGCAGACGTTCGACGACACCTGATCCGCCGCGCGGCGGCCCGGTGCGGGCGGGCCGGGTCGCGGGTCAGAGCACGCCGCGCGCCGCGAGCAGGTCCCTGAGCCGGTCGTGCGGGAGCGCCGGCGACCGGTGCCCGTCCCGGCCGATCATGGTGCGGGCCGCCAGCAGCGCGTTCAGCACGGCCTCCTCGACCGTCTGGACGACGGCCTCGTAGAACGGGTCGATCCGGTTCCACGGGACGAACCGCAGCGTCTCGTAGCCCTCCTCCCCCGCCGGGAAGCCGCCGGTGAGCGCGCCCGCGTTGGCGGTGGAGAAGGCCAGGAAGATGTCGCCGGACGAGTGCTGCCCGTAGGTGCCGGTGCGGGCCAGGCCGAGCGGGACGCGGCGGGCGAGCGCGGTGCACTGCCCGGGGATCAGCGGCGCGTCCGTCGCGACGACCGCGATGACCGAGCCGGCGCCGGCGAGCCCGAGCCAGTCGGTGTCCTCCATGGGATTGTCGTCGGCGAGGGCCGCGCCGACCGGGACGCCGCGGACCGTGAGGTCCTTGCGGGAGCCGAAGTTCGCCTGGACGAACGCGCCGACCGTGTAGGCGTCGCCGCCGTACCGCACGACCCGCGAGGACGTCCCGTTGCCGCCCTTGAAGCCGTAGCAGTTCATGCCGGTCCCGCCGCCGGCGCTGCCCTCCTCGACGGGGCCGCCGCGCGCCGCGTCCAGCGCCCGGACCGCGTGCTCGGGACGCACGTGGGCGCCGCCGATGTCGTTGAGGTAACCGTCCCAGGTCTCCGCGACGACGGGCAGCATCCAGTCCTGCGAGCCGGGGCTCTCGCGGAGCATCCACTCGATGGCGCCCCGGTGGCAGGCGCCGACCGCGTGCGTGTTGGTGATCAGCACGGGCGTGTTCAGGGCGCCGGTCTCGGCCAGCCAGTGCGAGCCGGTCATCTCGCCGTTGCCGTTCAGCGAGTGCACCCCGGCCGCGCAGGCGTCGGCGAGGCCCGCGCGTCCGCGCGGGAGCAGCGCCGTGACGCCGGTGCGGACGGGGCCCTCGCCCGGACGCAGCGGGCCGTCGCCGGAGACCAGCGTGACGCAGCCGACCTCGACGCCGGGCACGTCGGTGATCGCGTTGAGCGGGCCGGTGTCGCCGGGCATCGGCAGGCCGAGGGCGCGGGCGCGGGTCATGTGCCGCCTTCCGGGTCGAAGGGTCTAGCGCTCGTCGGCCATGACGTAGTCGCCGGCCTCCAGGCGCTCGATGAGGCCGCACGCCCACTGCATGGCCGCGTCGGCGGAGTGCACCCACCAGCCGAGCAGCTCGTGCAGGTGCGCGGGGTCCGCCGGCGCCTCGTACAGCGGCATGACGTTGGCGCGCCGGGCGGCCAGGCCGTCCAGCCGCTGCCGGAGCAGCTCGATCGCCTCCGGGCGGGTCAGCTCGGCGAGGAAGGCGAGCCCGGCCGTCAGCATCTCCGGGTGCCGGATGTCGACGGTGGAGATCGCGCAGCGCAGCAGGCGGAAGAACTCCTCCCGGCCCGCGCCGGTGATCTCGTAGTCGGTGTGCGGCGGCCCGGCGTCGCTCTCCTCCACGTCGTGGGCGAGCAGCAGGCCCTCCTTGGCCAGCTGCCGCAGCGCGTGGTAGATCGAGCCGGGGTTCACGTGGGCCCACTCGTCCGAGCCCCAGGAGATCAGCTCCCTGCGGATCTCGTACCCGTGGGCCCGGCCGAACCGCCGCACCCCGCCGAGGACCAGCAGCCGCGTCGCCGACATCATCACCCTTCCCTGTCCGAGCCGACGTTCAGGGTAGAGCCTGCGGCGGGCGCCGGTGGCACGCCCCCCGGCGGGCGCACCGGGAGGGTGTTCTTCCCCGGCGGGCACTGGCCCCTGGGCGGGGCCCGGCCTAGCGTCGTGCCATGGCAGCGGAATGGTGGTCCATCGAGGTGTTCGACGCGTCCCTGCCCGCGTCCGCCTGGCAGCGGTCCTGGCAGGAGACGCTGGCGGAGACCGCGCTGACCTACGGCGCGGTCCACTGGGAGTGGCACACGCACACGTGGGGCGTCGTCTTCGAGGTGTTCTTCGAGGACGAGGAGCAGTGGGAGGCGTGGCGGGCCCTGCCCGTCGTGCGCGCGGCCCTGGACGCCGTGCCGGACCCGGTGAACGGGCTGGTGGTGTACCGGGGCCGCGGCGGGTCGTCCGGGGCCCCGGTCCCCCGGCGGCCGGCCCCGGCGCCGGGCGCCGCGGCGATCGAGGCCGTCCCGCCGGAGCCCGACCCGATCATCGACCTGACGGCCGCGGCCCTCCCGGACCCCGGCCGTACGGGCGCGGGCGCCGCGGGCGCGAGCGCCGCGGGCGCGGGCGCGGGCGCGGGCGCCGCGGGCGCGGGCGCGGGCGCCGCGGGCGCGGGCGCCGCGGGCAGGGGCTAGGCGCGCAGTTCGGCGAGGTCGGCGGCGGTGAGTTCGAGCCGCGCGGCGGCCATGTTCTCCTCCACGTGCGCCGGTGAGCCGGTGCCGGGGATCGCCAGCATCACCGGGGAGAGCGCGAGCAGCCCCGCGAGCAGCACCTGCGGGACGGTGGCGCCGTGGCGCGCGGCGACGGCCTTCACGCGGTCGTCGTCGGGGATGCCGAACCCGCCGAGCGGGAAGTACGGGGCGTAGCCGATGCCGTCGCGCTCGCAGATCGCGAGCAGCTCGGTGTCCGCCGGCCGGGTGATGTCGAACCTGTTCTGGACGGCGGCGACCGGCGCGATCGCCCGGGCCTCGGCGAGCTGGGCCGCGCTGACGTGGCTGAGCCCGAGATGCCGGATGAGGCCCTCCTCGCGGAGCCCGGCGAGGACCTCGAACCGCTCCCCGATCGGCTCGTCCAGCGGCGTCTCCAGGCCGCCGGGTCGCAGGTAGACCAGGTCGAGGCTGTCGCGGCCCAGCTCGCGCAGGTTGCGCTCGACCTCGGCGCGGAGCCCGGACGCGGGGAGCTGGCCGCTCGGGTACGGGTCGTCCGGCGCCCGGAAGGGGCCGACCTTCGTGGCGATGACCAGGCCGTCCGGGTAGGGCGACAGGGCGCTGCGGATCATCTCGTTCGCGGCGAGGCCGGAGGGGTGGAAGTAGAACGCGGCGGTGTCGATGTGGTCGGCGCCGAGCTCGACGGCGCGGCGCAGCACCTCGAGGGAGGTGTCCCGGTCGTTGGGGGCGCCGCCGCGGGTGCTCGCCGGCAGCCGCATCGCGCCGAAGCCCATCCGGGAGATCCGCAGGTCGCCGCCGAGGTCGAAGTGGCCGTCACGGGTGATCGGTGTCGTCATGCGTCCCACTGTGCTGCGCCGGTCCCGCCCGGACGAGCCGCTGGCATCTTGCTGCCACCCCGTCCCGGCCGCGTGGCAGACTGGCGGGTGATGACAGTCGACCTGGACCAGAACGTGATCCTGCGCGGCGAGCGGGAGCTGCTCGAGCGGGCGTGGCGGCTGTTCCTGGCGCGCGAGGAGTTCGCGTGCGCGGCGACGGACATGCGCACCTGGGCCATGCCGGAGATCCGGGAGCGGATCGCCGCCGACCGGCGGAGGCTGGTGCCCCGGCCCGCCGCCTACAAGCTGCACAACCCGGCCGCGCTCGCCGACGAGGAGTCCGAGCGGCGGCTCGTGGAGATCGCCAAGGGCGGCGCGAGCGTGCGGATCTGCACGACGCCGCTGCCGCACGAGACGATCATCGTGGACCGCCGGACCGCGATCCTCGCCGGGCCGCCGGAGAACGGGGTGCGCGAGTACACCGTCGTCCGGTCGCCGAGCGTGGTGAAGGGCGTGGTGTCGCTGTTCTGGGCGACCTGGGAGACCTCCGCCGACCTCGCCGACTACCGGCGCGAGCGGCCGCCCGCGCTGAGCGAGGAGAGCCGGCGGATCCTGCGGCTGCTCGCCGGCGGGCTGAAGGACGAGGCCGCCGCCCGGCAGCTCGGCATGTCGCTGCGCACCTACCGGCGCCGCGTCGCCGAGATCCTCACCCTGCTGGACGCCGGGTCCCGGTTCCAGGCGGGGCTGCGCGCCCACGAGCTCGGCCTGCTCTGACGCCCCCGGGCGACCCTGCGGCCTCCGACGCCCCCGGACGGCGGTGCCGGGCGGGTCAGCCGCCGACCAGCGGGACCAGCTTGATGAACACCAGGTCGGGGTCGCCGGTGAGGTCGATCTCCTCGTCCAGGTCCTCGACCTGGCGGTCCCCGGCCAGCACGAAGAACCCGTTGCCGAGGAACGCCCGCTCGGCGATCTCCGCCTGCCGCTCCCAGTCGATGGGGCGGCGGTCCCGCATCCGGTAGCCGTTCAGCTCGGTCTCGGCGTCGTCCGGGCGGACCAGGCCGTTGAACCGGGTGGACGGGCGGGCGTTGAACCGGGCGACCTCCTCGCGGACCCGGAGCCGGATCAGCTCGCGGACGGTCATCCGCGCGGGCAGCCCGCCGACCTCGAACGCGGCGACGGGCGTGCCGGTCGCGGTCTCGTCGCGGAACGTCACGGCGGTCATCGGGCGCCTCCCTTGATCTGGGCGAGGATGGACTCGTCGGTGATGCCGCCGTCGTCGGCGAGCAGGAACGCCTTGCTGAGGATCAGCGACAGCCGGCCGTCCTCGAACGGCAGGAACACCGTGCCGCCGGCCGCGCGGCCGCCCGGGACGATGCACAGGTAGGCGTCGTCCGGCTCCATGAGGATGTTCGCCGACCCCAGGTGGATCCTGTAGGTGCGCAGGTCGCCGCGGACGACGAGGAACCGGCCGTCCAGGGAGCAGCGGCCGGCGATCCTCGTGCGGGGCAGGATGCGCTCCAGCGCGTCGCGGCGGGCGGCGGCGCTCTCGGTCAGCTCCCCGAACCCGGACCGCTCCCAGTACCGGCGCGGCTCGCCGTCGCCGCTCCACTCCGGGTCGGCGGCGATCGAGGTGACGCCGACGAACAGGTCCACGTCGCGCATCGCCTCGCTGAACACCAGCGGCGGGACCTCCCGCAGCAGCGCCTCACGCCACGCGCCGTCGACCCGGCGCTCGAACGACACCCGGTCGGTGCCGGCCAGCACCAGCTCGTCCTGCCAGTCGGCGAGGACGTGCGCGAACCGCGCCCGCCACTCCCCCGCGCCGAGCAGCCGCACCGCCTCGTCCTCGTAGCCGCCGTCCCACGGGCCGAGCAGGCGGCTCGTCCAGCCGCGCGCCCGGAACAGCGCGAACATCCTGCGGTAGTGGACGAGATGCGCGGCGAACCGGTGGGAGTACGCGCCCGTCCGCTCCTCGGCGGGCGTGAGCAGGTACACCTCGCGGAACGCCTGCTTGAAGGGCTGCCGTATCCGCCGCTCGACGAGCAGGTCGCGCCAGGCCCGCACCTCGTCCGGGGCGGAGCGGAGCGGGTGCCACAGCCGGACGCCCGCCGCGTCCGGCGCGTCCGGGACGCCGCCCGTCTCGGGCAGCACCGCACGCCACTCCCCCGGCGCCTCCTCGATCTCCCAGATCAGCCGCCGGACGGTCGGGCCCGCGACCGGGTGCCGGGCCAGGCCGTCCCGCCACCGGCCGAACCCGTGGACGGCACCGGCCGTGTACCCGGCCTCCAGCGCCCGGACGAGGGTCGTCAGGTGCGCGTCGACCCGCTTGGCGAGCTCGCGCAGCTCCTTGACCTCGGCCTTGTGGTCGCGGCGGACGGCCGCGGGGACGCCCTTCAGCGCCTTGCCGTTCTTCTCGAAGACCAGCACGGCCTTCTCGCCCGCGGTGATGACGGCGGTGTGCGCGCCGAGGTCGCGGCGGTACGCGCCGTCCGGGCCGAAGCCGAGGTCCGGGAGGCGGAGCGCGACGTCCGCCCGCTCCGCCAGCGCCGCCTCGACCCTCTTCAGCATCTTGTCGAGCTGCTTGGGCACCCCGGCGTGCCGGACGGAGCCGCGGACCGTCCGGATCGTGGTGACGAGCTCGGGGATGGGGAAGTCCTGCGCGGCGCGGACGATCTCGTACAGGAGCGCCTGCGACGGCAGCGTCTTCGCCAGCGTCGGCGCGACGGACACGTCCGGCAGCAGGCGGTCGAGCAGTGCGGGCAGCCATGGCTCGTCCCGCAGCAGCGCGATCCGGGCGGCGTGCCCAAGCGCCTTCACCTCGCCGGACGCGAACGCCTTGTCGGCGCGGTAGGGGACGGTCCCGTCCTGGACGGCGCGGGCCCGCTCGGCCGCCGCCTCCAGCGCGCGGCGCGCGAACGCGGCGTAGGCGGGGATCCCGGCCGCCCTCCCGGCGGCGTCCTCCGCGGTCGGCGGGCCGGTGTAGGAATCGTCGGCGGTGAACTCGGCGACGACCACGCGCTCCTGCGCGCCGAGCCCGGCGATGACGTCGATCTCGTCGCGCGCGATCGGGCCGCCGCCGTCCGCCAGCCGGTCCGCGACCTCGCGCAGCAGGCCGGGTCCGGCGAGACCGGCGACCGCCAGCAGCGCGTACGGCTGGTCGAGCCGCCCCGCGTCCAGGAGGAACCGGACGAGCGTGCGCGCCTGACCGGCGACGTCCGGCCACGGCCCGGTGCAGCGCAGCAGCGCCCCGGCTCCGAGCCGCACGTCCGCCCATTTGCGCTGCTCCAGGCCCTGCACGAGCGCGTCGAACATCCGGCGGCACGCGTCCGGGGTGTACCTCGGCTGCCGCTCCCGGCCCTCGCCCTCGACCGCGAACCGGACGCTCGTCGACACGGGCGCCTTCCCCACCGCCGCGTACGCCGCGGGCAGCAGCGTGCCGAGATCCTCGTCGGAGACCCGGGAGACGTCGGCGTACCAGCCGTGGTACTCCGCGTCCTCCGGTGCCGGGTCGGTCATGGCGCGCAGCATCCGCGCCGCCGGGCCGTCCATCAGAGCCCCGTCCTGATCCGCCGCAGCAGCGGCTCGTCCGCGATCTTGTGGTCGGCGGCGAGCAGCACCGCCTTGGTGAGGATCAGCGACAGCCGCTCGTCCTCGAACGGCAGGAACAGCCCGGACTGCCCCTTGCGGCGCGACGGCACGACCCTCAGCAGCGTCCCCTCCGGCTCCATCCGCACGTGCGCGGTGCCGAGATGGATCCGGTAGGTGCGCAGCTCGCCCCGGACGTCGAGGAACCGGTCGCCCAGCCCGCACCGGTCGGCGATCCTCGTGCGCGGCAGGATCCGCTCCAGCGCCGCCCGCCGCGCCTCCGCCGCCGCGCCCGGCCGGCCGAACGCCGCCTCCCGCCGGTAGTGCAGGTGGTGTCGGTCCTCGCCGTCCGGCCAGTCCGGGTCCGCGGCGATCGACGCCGCGTCCACGAACAGGCCGACGTCGCGCATCGCCTCGCTGAACACCAGCGGCGGCGCGTCGGCGAGCCCCGCGCGGCTCCAGTGCCGGCGGTCCCGGCGCTCGAACCGCACATGCCCGGTGACGACATGGTCGCCCTGGCCCGCCGCCTCCGCCGGGTCGTAGCGCAGCACCGCCCGCCACCCGCCGCCGAGGACGCGCCGCGCCGCCGGCGGGGCGCCGCCGTGCAGGCGGCCGCGGTGGTCGGGCCGCCAGCCGCGCTCCCGGAACAGCTCCCGCAGCCGCGCGTACCGGACGATGTGCCCCGCGAACCGGTCGGACCGCAGCGCCCCCTCCTCGTCGGGGGCGAGGACGCACACCTCCCGGAACGCCTGCTTGAACGCCTGCACCATCCGGTTGTCGACCACGAAGTCCCGCCAGGCCCGCACGACGCCGGGCCGCGCCCGCGCCGGATGCCACAGCCGCACCCGCGCGCCGTCGGCGGGCGCGGGCAGCGCCCGGCCGTCCACCGTCACCAGCACGCTCTCGCCCGGCGTCGCCGCGTGCCAGACCCCGTCCGGGTCCTGGAACTCCCAGATCAGGCCGCGGGCGACGGCGCCGCTCACCGGGTGGTCGAGCCACTCGCGCCGCCACGCGCCGTGCCGCCAGGACCGCTCGTCCGCCGCCATCAGCTCCTCGGCGCGGGCCCGCTCGTCCGCGAGGGTGCCGCGCACGCCCTTCGCGAGCGCCTTCAGCTCCCTGATCTCCGCGGCGTGCGGGACCTTCAGCGCCCCGGGGACGGTCGGCAGCGGGTACCCGTCCGCGCCGACGTAGGCCAGCCGCACGGTCAGCGGGTCCTCGATCGTGAGGACGGCCTGGTAGCCGCCGACGTCGCGGGCGAGGGAACCGTCGCCGCCGAGGCCGTGCGCGGGCACGTCGGGTGCGCCGGCCGGCTCGGGGGCGCCGGTGGGCTCGGGGACGCCGGACGCGCCGTCGTCGGGGGGCGGGGCCGCCGCGGGTCCGGCCCACGCCGTCGCGGGCCGCTTCCCGGCGGGCCGCTTCCTCGCGGGCCACGGGCCGTCGAGCGCGGCGAGGTGCGCACGGAGGTCGTCGAACATGTCGCGATCTTGGCAGATCGTTCCGCCCGAGCCGGGCCATTCGGTAAGGATCATCGCGACGGTGACAGCTGGCGGAGGATCGTCTCGTCGGTGATCCGCGCGTCGGCGGCCAGTAGGAACGCCTTGCTGAGGATCAGCGAGAGCCGCTCGTCCTCGAACGGCAGGAACACCGTGCCGCCCGTCGTGCGGCCGCCCCGCACGACGCACAGGTACGCGCCGTCCGGCTCCATCAGGATGTTCGCCGAGCCCAGATGGATCTTGTAGGTGCGCAGGTCGCCGCGGACGACCAGGTACCGGCCGTCGAGGGAGCACCGGCCGGCGATCCTCGTGCGGGGCAGGATCCGCTCCAGCGCCGCCCGCCGCACCTCCGCGCTCGCGGTCAGCTCGCCGAACGTCGCCGCGCGCCAGTAGGCGGCGTACCGGTCCTCGCCCCGGTCCGTCCAGGCCGGGTCGGCGGCGATCGAGGTGACGCCGACGAACAGGTCCACGTCCCGCATCGCCTCGCTGAACACCAGCGGCGGGACCTCGGACAGCGGCGCCTCCTCCCAGCGGCGGCCCTGCCTGCGCTCGAACCGCACCTGGTCGGTCGCGGCGTACTCGGGCGCGTCGTCGAACCCCTCCTCGGCCGGCTCGTGGTAGAAGCACGCCCGCCATGTGCCGCCGCCGAACTCGCCCCGCGCCTCCCCGGAGTAGCCGCCGTCGTAGGAACCGAGGAAGTTGCTCTGCCAGCCCCGTTCCTTGAACAGCGCGTACAGGCGCCGGTAGTGCACGATGTGCGCCGCGAACCGGTTGGAGTACGTCCCGGTCTCCTCCTCCGCCGGGGTGAGCAGGTAGATCTCCCGGAACGCCTGCTTGAACGGCTGCCGGACCCGGGCGTCCATGACCCGCTCCCGCCACGAGCGGACCTCGTCCAGCGCGGCGCGCGCCGGATGCCACAGCCGGACGTTCGCCGCTCCGCCGCCCGGGGTCTCCATCGCGGCGCGCCAGGTGCCGTCCTCGCCCTGGAACTCCCAGATCAGCCCGCGCGCGACGGCGCCGGTGACCGGGTGGTCGCGGTAGTGCTCCCGCCACTCGGCGAACGGCCAGGACCGCGCGCCGTCCGACATGATCGCCTCGACGCGCGCCCGCTCCCCCGACAGCGTCGCCCGGATCTCCTTGGCGAGCGCCTTCAGCTCCTTCAGCTCGCCGGCGAACCCGTCCTTGACCGCCGCCGGGGCCGTCCTGGACGCGCGCCCGTCCGCGCCGGTGAACGTGAGCCGGACGGTCGCCGCGTCCTCGATCGCGATCCGCGCGACGTGCTCCCCGAGGGCGCGCTCCAGCGCGCCGTCCGGGCCGAGCCCGTGGTCGGGGACGCTGCGCTCGACCAGCTGCTCGGGCGTGATGCCCTGCCGTTCGGCGGCGGTCAGGAGCGCGGCGCCGATCTGCTTGCGCAGCGCCCGGTCCTTGATCTTCATCTGGAGGCGCCCCAGCTCCGCCAGCGCCGAGGCGTCCTCGACGGCGCCCAGCGCGTTGATCGCCGCCCCCGCGAGCTTGAGATCCTGCGCGACGTCGCCGCCGTGCGACCCCGTGCGCAGCGCCAGCGCCCCCAGGAACGGCACCGTCTCCGCACCGCCGGTCAGCGTCGCCGCCCAGACGACGCCCCGCGCCAGATCCCCGTGGTTCTGGTGGACGACGTAGTGGTAGTGGTACTGGTCGCCGACCCATCCGGCGTGGCCGCCGTGCTCCCGGCTGCACAGGGGCTCGTCCCGGGCGAGGAGGCGCAGGCACTCGGCCACGGCGGTCCTCGCGTCCGCCGCGTCCGCGAGCGAGACACACGTCCGCCGCCACTTCTGCGACGGGCGCGGCGCCGACAACCCGTCCAGGTGCCGGATGAACGACGCCACATCACCGCCCATCGCTTTCCGTACATGCTCACGCAGCGGCGCCGCCCACGCGTCGTACTTCGGGACCAGACCGGCCGGGAGGGAGTCGCCGACGTCGTCCAAGAGCGCGCGCAGCCGCTTGGCGATCGCCGGGCGCTCGTGCGATCCGACGTAGCTCTCCATGAAGGCGTCATGGGCGAGGCGGAGCCGCGGCGCCACGGCCCGGCGCCCTTCGGCGTCGAGCGCGTCGGCGGCGTCGAGCGCGAGCTTCAGGGTCTCCGCGAACCAACCGTCGCGGTACTCGGCGGCGCATTCGAGCAGGACCTCGACCTCGGAGGCCGCCCAGCCGCCCGTCCGCGCCGCCAGACGGGAAATGTCGCGCTGGTGGCGCCACAGCGGCGCGTCGTTGTTGCAGATGGCCAGCATGAGGGTCAGCAGCGCGGCTCTGGCGTCGGCCCCCGCGCAGCCTTCCAGCCGGCGGTTCAGGTCGCCCCGGACGGCCGTGTCCTCGGCGGCGTACGCCGCGTACTCCTCCGGGGTCTTCGCGGCGTCCCAGGGGTTCCTTC
The DNA here is from genome assembly GCF_040299565.1 of Spirillospora sp. NPDC000708. NCBI lineage: Bacteria > Bacillati > Actinomycetota > Actinomycetes > Streptosporangiales > Thermomonosporaceae > Spirillospora > Spirillospora sp. NPDC000708. Next base: position 108,106 of record NZ_JBEPCJ010000004.1, on the reverse strand, counting down.
GCGCCCGGTCGAGCAGGTCGACGAGGGCGCGGCCGCGGGCCAGGGCGGCGAGGCGGACGTCGTCGAGGGCGTCGCCCCTGCGCGCCGCCGCCACGAGGGTGTCGTAGAGCATGGCCGTGAGGGTGGCAGGGGCGACCGACAAAACCGGCGAGCGGGCATCTGGTCAGTGACCTTCCGGTCACCTACGCTCGGGACAACGGGACAGAACGAGATTCGGGACGGCCCATGGCGCACAGCGTGGTGATCATCGGAAGCGGGTTCGGCGGGATCGGCATGGCGATCCGGCTCCGGGAGGCCGGCGTCCACGACGTGGTGATCCTGGAGAGGGCGGACGGCCTCGGCGGGACCTGGCGCGACAACACCTACCCCGGCGCCGCCTGCGACGTCCCGTCCCACCTGTACTCGTTCTCGTTCGAGCGCAAGACGGACTGGACGCGCCGGTTCCCGCCGCAGCCGGAGATCCTCGACTACCTGTGGCACTGCGCCCGCAAGTACGGCCTGGTCGGCCGGATCCGGTTCGGCACCGAGGTGACCGAGGCGCGGTTCGACGAGGACGCCGCGCTGTGGCGGGTCTCCACGACGACCGGCGAGCTCGACGCGCGGGTGCTGGTGTCGGCGTGCGGGCAGCTGAACCGGCCCGCGCTGCCGCCGATCGAGGGCCGCGACTCGTTCGCCAGCGCGAGCTTCCACTCCTCCCGCTGGGACCACGGCACGGACCTGCGCGGCAAGCGGGTCGCGGTGGTCGGGACGGGCGCGAGCGCGATCCAGATCGTCCCGGAGATCGCGACGGAGGCGGCGGAGCTGCGGCTGTTCCAGCGGTCCGCGCCCTACGTGATCGAGAAGCCGGACCGGCCGTACCGGGCGTGGGAGAAGGCCGTCCTGCGGACGGTGCCCGGCGCGTACGCGCTGAGCCGCGCCCGGATCTACGCGATGTTCGAGTCGCGCGCCCTTGGCTTCGTCAAGTACCCCAAGCTGATGGGGCTGATGGAGAAGGGCTTCCGCAAGCACCTGGAGGAGCAGGTCGCCGACCCGGCGCTGCGCGACCGGCTCGTCCCGGGGTACCGGATGGGGTGCAAGCGGATCCTGCTGTCCGACACCTACTATCCGGCGCTGAACAGGCCGAACGTCCGGCTGGTCACCGATCCGATCGAGCGCGTCACGCCGTCCGGCGTCGCGACCGCGGGCGAGCACCACGACGTGGACGTGATCGTCTACGCGACGGGGTTCCGGTCCACCGACTTCCTGTCCCCGATGAAGATCGTCGGACGGGACGGGCGGGAGCTGAACGAGGCGTGGCGGGACGGCGCGCAGGCGCATCTCGGCATCACCGTCAGCGGCTTCCCCAACCTGTTCCTGCTCTACGGGCCGTACACCAACCTGGGCCACAACTCGATCATCTACATGCTGGAGTCGCAGTTCCGGTACGTGCTGGGCTGCGTCGAGGCGCTCCGCCGCCACGGCCTGGACTGGATCGACGTGAAGCCCGACGTGCAGGACGCGTTCACCCGCGAGATGCGGGAGCGGATGCGGACGACGGTGTGGGAGGCGGGCTGCCAGAGCTGGTACATGACCGAGGACGGCCGGGTCGTCAACAACTGGCCCGGGTTCACCTTCGCCTACCGCAACGCGACCCGCCGCCCCGATCCCCGCCACTTCACCGCACGGAGGGCTACCGCCCGGTAGGCGGCAGGCTAGGCTCGGAGCCATGCCGACCGCCTTCATCACGGGCGCGACCGCGGGCATCGGCGCCGCGTTCGCCCGCCGCCTCGCCTCCGACGGGTTCGACCTGGTGCTGCTGGCCCGCGACACCGAGCGGCTGGAGCGGGCCGCCGCCGGGCTGCGCGAGCGGTACGGGGTGCGCGCCGAGACGCTGACCGCCGACCTGGCCACCGAGGCGGGCCTCGCCGCCGCCGAGGAGCGCGCCCGCGAGGGCGTCGACCTGCTGGTCAACAACGCCGGGTTCGGCCACAACGGCGTGTTCCTCGACGTGCCGGTGGCGGACGAGATCACGATGCTGAAGGTGCACTGCGAGGCCGTCCTGCGGCTGACCCACGCGGCGCTGCCCGGGATGCTGGAGCGCGACCGGGGCGGGATCGTCAACGTCGCGTCGGTCGCCGCGTTCGCGACGCGCGGCACCTACGGCGCGTCCAAGGCGTGGGTGGTCAACTTCTCCCAGGGCGTGGCCGCCGACATCCGGGGCCGCTCGCGGGGCCGCGTCCGGGTGATGGCGCTGTGCCCCGGCTTCACGCACACCGAGTTCCACCAGCGGGCGAGCATGGACATGTCCGGGCTGCCGGAGTTCATGTGGCTGAAGGACGCCGACGTCGTCGACGCGGCGCTGCGCGACCTGCGGCGCGGCGTGCAGATCAGCGTGCCCGGCGCGCAGTACAAGGCGATCGTGGGGCTCAGCCGGCTGGTGCCCCGCGGGCTGGTCGCGCGGCTCTCGTCCGACACGGGCCGTCACTACGATTGATCAAGTAGTCAAGCGTCACGGTCTTGTCACGCGGAGTCCGACGGGGCATGTTGGACATCCGGCGGTTCTCAGGCGCGCGGAACCCCGGTTCCGCCCGCCCCCAATCCGCCGAGAGGACCCCGATGGGTCACGACCTGGGTTACGCCGCCCTCGCTCTGATCGCGACCACCGTCTACTACATCGCCTTCCTCGTCTTCCGTGTCTCCGCGCGCCGGATGGAGCCGCTGAGGGGAAGCCGCCCGTTCCGCGTCGCCCGGCTCATGCTCACCGATCCGGTGTGGCTGGGCGGCGGGCTGCTGCTGTTCCTCGGCCTCGGCTACGAGGTGGTGGCGTTCCAGCAGATGCCGCTCGCCGTGGCGCAGCCGATCTTCGCGGTCAGCCTGGTGTTCCTCGTCGGCTACGCCGTGTGGTTCCTCGGCGAGCGGCTCGGCGTCCGGGAGTGGGCGAGCGTCGCGCTGTTCGTGCTGGCGACCGTGCTGATCGGGCTGTCGGCGACCGGTGACGGGACCCCGGCGGCGCATGCCACGCTCGTCGGCACGCTTGAGTCCCCCTGGACGATGCTCGCGATCTGCGCGCCCGCCGTGATCATCGCCGGGCTGGTGTGGCTGGTCGGGGACCGGCGCGCCGGCGGCCGGCACGCCCGCAAGCTCGCCGGGGTCGCCTACGGCATCGGCGCGGGCGCCTGCGCGGGGCTCGCCGAGGCCGGCATCCGCGGCATCTCGCTCGTCTACGCCGACACCGGCAGCCTGCGCGCCGTCCTGGAGTCGGCCTACCCGTACCTGACGCTCGGGCTGGCCGCGATCGCGCTCGGGCAGCTGCAGATCGCCCTGCAGCGCTGCCGCGTCGCGATCGTCGCGGTGGTGCTGACCGTCATCGGCCGCACCTACCTCATCGTCAGCAGCACCGTCCTGTTCGGTGAGGAGTGGCCCCGGGACGCGCTGCCGTTCCTGCTGCGCGCCGGCGGGTTCGTCCTGGCGCTGGTCGCGCTGGTGACCTTCCCGCGCTACGAGGATCCGGGCGCCACCGGGCCGCTGCCGGCGCGGGCTCCGCGCCGGAAGGGCGTGCGCGCCCTCCCCTGATCCCTTACATTGCCGGAATGGCCCCCTTCCTCCCGTCGTCTCCGGGGGCGGCGCCCCGCCGGGCGCCCGCCCGGAGACGGGTGCCGGGCAGGGCCCTCGGCTCGGCCGCGCTCGCCGCGGCCGCCCTCGGCGCCGCCCTCCTGCCCTTCGCCGCCTCCCCCGCGTCCGCCGTGGTCGGCGGCGCGCCCGCCTCCGCCGCCTCCTACCCGTGGCTCGCCGCCGTCGGCTCGCCGGTCTTCTTCGTGCGCCCGGCGGGCCAGTTCTGCGGCGGCGTCCTCATCGAGCCGGACCGGCTCCTCACCGCCGGGCACTGCGTGTCGGTGCTGCGCGGCGTCCCCGGCCTGCTCAAGGTCACCTTCGGCCGCGACGACCTGTCCGGCGGCGGCGGCGAGAGCGTGTCCGTCACGTCCGTGAAGCTGCACCCGAAGTACAGCGAGACGTCCTTCAAGGGCGAGACGGTCAGCCACCACGACGTCGCCGTCCTCACCCTCTCGCGGCGGGTGGACCGGCCGACCGTCCCGCTCGGCTCCCCCGGGTCCGCCACGAGCGGCGTGGTCGCCGGCTGGGGCACCACGTCCGAGTCCGACTGGTTCAACACCCGGCTGCGCTCCGCGCAGGTGCCGCTGCCCGGCGACGACGCCTGCAAGAAGGCGTACGGCGGCTCCTACGACGCGTCCGACATGGCGTGCGCCGGGTCGCCGAAGGCCGACACCTGCCAGTTCGACAGCGGCGGCCCGCTGCTGGTGGGCGGCCGCGTCGTCGCCCTCACCTCCTGGGCCTACGGCTGCGCCAAGCCCGGCTATCCCGGCGTCTACACGCGCGTCACCGACCTGCCCTAGCCGCGCGCGGCGCCCGGCCGGAAGCGGGCAGCGGTTGGCGCCGCGACCCCGCCTGCGGCGATGCTGTGACGCATGCGCGTATTGGTGACGGGGGCGGCGGGTTACATCGGGTACGCGGTGGCGCGGCGGCTGGCGGCCGCCGGGCACGACGTCGACGGGCTGACCCGGCGGGACGCCGCGCTCCCGGACGGGGTGCGGCCCGTCCGCGGCGACGTCCTCGACCCGGGTTCGCTGCCATCCGGACCGTACGACGGGGTGTGCCATCTCGCGGCGCTCACCCGCGTCCGCGAGTCGTTCCAGGAACCGCTGCGCTTCTTCACCGCCAACGTGCAGGGCACGGTCAACGTCCTGCACGCCGCCGCCGGGGCGCGCGTGGTGTTCGGGTCGACCGCCGCCGTGTACGGGACGCCCGAGCGGCAGCCGATCCCCGAGACGGAGGCCACCGCGCCGTCCAACCCGTACGGGGCGTCGAAGCTGGCCGCCGAGCAGGCCGTCCGGTACCACGCCCGGACGGGCGCGATCGGCGCGGTGGTGCTGCGGACGTTCAACGTCGCGGGCTCGGTGGACGGCCGGATCGACCCGGACGAGACCCGCCTGATCCCCAAGGCGCTCGCGGTGGCGGCGGGCCGCGCGCCCCGGCTGGAGATCAACGGCGACGGGCTGGCCGTCCGCGAGTTCCTGCACGTGGACGACCTCGCCGCCGCCTACGTCGCCGCGCTGGAGGCGGTCGCCCTCGGCGAGGACCGCGTGTACAACGTCGGCGGCGGTGCGGGCACGGCCGTCCACGAGGTCGTCTCGGCGGTCGAGGAGGTGACGGGGCGGCCCGTCCCGACGCTGCGGCGGCCGCCGCAGCCGGAGCCGCCGGTGCTGGTCTGCGACTCCGCCGCGATCCGCGCCGAACTCGGCTGGCGGCCGGAGCGGTCGGGCCTCCGGGAGATCATCCGGGGCTCGTGGTCCGCCCTCACCCGCGGGGACGGATAAACTCTCCAGCGTGTCCGACCCGAAGTTCGAAGTCCAGATGCTGCACGACCGTGTCATGATCAAGGTCGAGAAGGACGCCGGCGAGCGCCGCAGCACCGGCGGCATCGTGATCCCGGCGACCGTCGAGCAGGCCAACCGGCTGGTGTGGGGCGAGGTGTGCGGGGTCGGCCACCATGTCCGCACGGTCAAGGTGGGCGACCGCGTCCTGTTCCACCCCGGCGACCAGTACGAGGTCGAGATCCAGGGCGAGAACTACCTGGTGATGCGGGAGCGCGACCTGCACGCGGTCGCCAGCGAGCGCCCCGAGCACGGCACCGGCCTCTACCTCTGACGCCGAACGACCCGTAACGCCGAACGACCCGTAACGGCGAGCGGCCCGTACCGGCGAGGGCGGGGCGCGGGACGGTCCGGCCGTCCCGCGCCCCGCCCTCCGGTCGGGCGGTCAGGTCTTCGCGACGGGCGTGCCGTACACGCTGACCTCCGTGAGGTGGAAGGTGAAGTTGGCGGTGTTGCCGAGGCCGACGACGCGGATGTAGCGGGCCTTCGCCTCGGTGTTCATCGTGTCGCCCGCGTCGGTGGCGGGGGCGGGGCCGTTGCGGCCGCCGAGGGTGAACCAGTGCTCGCCGTCGAGGCTGCCCTCCAGCCGGTAGGTGTAGTAGCGGGTCCCGTCGACGTAGTTGCGGACGTTGACGCGGGACACCGCGTTGACGGCGCCGAGATCGACGCGCCACCACGTCTCGCCGTAGGTCAGCTGCCCTCCCCAGTACGGCGAGTTGGCGCGGCTGCCGTCGTTGGCGGCCTCCGGCGGCCGCCCGGACTCCGACGACAGCGCCGTCACCGGCTTGCGCAGGCTCTGCAGCTGGTCGCCCGACCCGTCGCGCGAGGTGTCCGGCGTGGCGGTGACGCCGCCGTCGAAGCGGGCGATCGCCTCCTGGCCGGTGTGCCGGTTCACCGCGCTGACGAACATGCCGACGTCCTCGGCGCCGGACGCGCCGGACACCGCGCCGGAGCCGACGACGGTCCAGTTCTCGCCGTCGGAGCTGCACGAGCCGGTCATCCGGTCGCCGTCCCTGCGCAGCCGCACCCGGACGTCGCCGGCGGTGAACCCGCCGACCTCGGTGACATGGTCGAGCCTGCCGTCGCCGTCGGCGTCGTAGGAGAAGACGCAGCCGTGCTCGGGCGTGACGGCGATGTCGGCGTATCCGCCGGAGCCGGCCTTGGTCAGGTCGGCGGCGGCCACCAGCCCGGCGCGGGAGTACGGCGAAGCGCCGTCCAACTGCGTCACCTTCGTGGACACCGCGTGCCCCGAGGCGAGCCCGCCTTCGGTGTAGACGGTGGCGAGCTCGTTGGTGGCGCCCCAGACGTCCTCGCCGCCGGCGGCGATCCCGATCGTCCCGCCATCCTGCGCGTACTCGGCGGGCGCGGAGGCCGTCGTCTTGTAGGGCGCGCCGATCGTGCTTCCGCCGACCATCAGCAGGGAGTGCGCGTTCGCCTGCTCGGTCCCGCCCTTGCCGCTGCGCCACGACACGGTCGCGTCCAGGCCGGGCAGCGCGCCCGGCTTGGCGTCGGCGGGGGCCGTCACGGTCCACGTCGAGGTGGCGGTGGCTCCGGGTGCGACATCGCCCGCTCCGGACGAGGCGGCCGCCTCGCGGACGGTGTAGCCGGACGGTGCCGACAGCGCGAACCGGACGCCGCTCGCGGCGCTCAGCGTCGACTCGTTGGTGTAGGTCGCGGTGACGCGGACGGTGCCGCCCGCGGTGATCCCCTTCCGGTCGGAGGCGAGGGCCAGCGCGCCCGCGGGCTCCTCGGCGATCCGCGCGGCCAGCCGGTAGGCGTCGCCGTGCGGACGGTCGGGGTAGCGGGTTCCGGCGTGGGCCCAGTTCTCGGCGACGGCGCGCCAGTCGATCTCCTTGGGCTGCGCACCGGTCCTCATCGCGCGCTTCAGCTCGTCGAAGAACATCGTCCAGCGCTCGCCGTAGTAGCCGCCGACCAGGCCGTTGACCTCGCGGCGCGCGTAGTCCTGCAGGCCGGGGCTCTCGGTCTGCCACAGCGTGACGAGCGACTTGAGGTCGTAGTCGAGGGCCGCGGCCTCCTTCCGGTCCGCCGCCTGGCGGGCGGCCTCGCTCTGCCAGGTGCCGAGCAGGAAGTTCGGGTCGGTGCCGAGGACCTGGTCCATGAGCCCGATCTCCGCCGTCCACCGGTCGGTGAGCCGGTCGAAGGCGGCCCGGTCGCCGTCCTGGTAGGCGGCGCGGATCTTCGGCAGGAGCGACCTGCCGCGGTTGGCGAGGACCTGCCGGGCCACGTCGACGAGGTCGTAGCGGTACGCCTCGGAGCGCCGCAGCCGCGGGTCGACCTGCAGCAGCTCGCGCAGCGCCCGCTCGAACTCGGCGGGGTCGTACTGGAGGGCCGTGCCGGTGTCGTTCAGGCTCGGCTGGTCGTCGAACAGGGCGGTCACGTGCCGGGTGTCCTTGCCCGCCGGCCACGCGTAGGCGGTGCGGCCGATGATCCGCCAGGCCGCGACGGCGTGCGGGTCGGCCGCGCCGTAGCGGGCGGCGGCGTACTCGGAGAGCCAGGCGTCCATGTCGACCGGCCCGTCCTCCCACGGCATGTCGGTGAAGAACGCCACCGCGGCGGGGTTGTTGTCGATGGCCTCGGGCATCAGCGCGATGCCGTTCAGCGCGCTGCCCGGCTTGGTGCGCATGGCGTGGAACTTGGCGTTCCACACGGTGAGCCCGGCGCCGAAGTTCTGGTGGCCGCCGAAGTTCCAGATCGTGCCGAAGGCGTACTGGGTGCCGAGGAAGTCGGTCTCGCGGTCGGTGACGCTCGGCTGCTCGGTGATGCCGTCGACGATGAACATCCGGGACCGGTCGACGGCTTCGAGGGTCTCCTTGCGCGGGTTGCTCTGCCAGCCGAGGATCACCCAGAGCGCGCCCGGGTGGGCGGCTTCGAGCGCGTCCTGGACGGCCTTCGACGCGGGCCCCACCGGCACCGACCCGGCCCTGCCGCCCTCGTGCAGCAGATCCATCTTGTACATGCTGCTCTGGCCGTAGAGCTGGGTCTGCGCCTGGTAGAACGCCGCCGCGACCTTCCCGAACTCGGGCCCGGTCGGGTCGAGCCAGTCGGGACGCTCTAGACCGTTCCACGTACCCTGCGGGACGGTGTTCGCGCCCGGGTTGCGGGTCTCGAAGTCCGTCGGAACGGTGCCGTAGTAGCCGGGCAGGACGGGCGTGATGCCGAGCTCGCGGAGCCGGTCGACGATGCGCCGGGCGAGCGCCGCGCGCCGGTCGATCAGCTGCTGGGAGATCGGCGAGCCGGTGCAGCACATGTTCTGCAGCAGCCACCACGCCTGGTGCGCGGGCTGCGGGATCCACTTGCGCATGTCCTCGGCGCTGTAGCCGAACCGCTGGAAGGCCCGCTGGTAGACGGCCTCCTGGCCCTCGTACACCAGCACCTCGTTGACGCCGTGCAGCGCGAGGGCGTCGATGCGGCGCTGCCACTCGTCCCAGCTCAGGTACGCGCCGGCGTAGCCCTCGTTGGTGTCGTTGAGCGCGAACCGGTGCGCGACGGAGGCGTCCTCCTCGATCGGCGCGGCCGGCAGCGGCAGCCGGGCGGGCAGGTCGAGCTGCGCCCCGCCGATCGCGTAGTCGGCGTGCGCGACCTTGCGCAGGTACCAGCCGAAGCCGGTGAGCTGGACGGCCGGGGACGTCCCGGCGATCACCAGCCGGCCGCCGGCGGCGGAGATGCGGAACCGGTCGGCGCCGGTGCCCTTCCCGATCGTCTGGAGGGTGACCTGCGCGGCCCGCTGCCGGCCGAGGATCCGCTCCAGCGCCTGCGCCGCGGGCCCGGTCCGCGGGGCCGCGGCCGGTGCTCCGGCGGGGCCGGTCCGGGCGGCCGCCGGCGGCACCGCCCCGGCGAACGGCACCGCGAGTGCCGCCGCCACCGCGACGGCGAGCACCCGTGAGCGCCGCCCGGCGTCTCGTCGTCTGCCCCGTGGTCTTGCCTGTCGTCTGTCCGGTCTACGGCCCAACACCATGGCGGAACCTCCACCGCGCGGGGGTTTGTTAAAGTCCTTGCAATACCAGGACGAAGTTCATAATCGATGCGCGGGGCCCTCCGGTCAAGGGGTCCGGACGATCTTTCGGAGGGGCGATGGGAGACGAACGGGCGGTCGGGACCCCGGTGCTGCGCCGCCTCAACACCGCCGCCGTGCTGCGCGCGGTGCGCGACTGCGCGCCCGAGCCCGTGCGGCTGGCCGAGCTGGTCAGGCTGACCGGCCTCACCCGCCCCACCGTGGGCCAGGCGGTGGACGACCTGGTCGAGGAGGGGTGGCTGCAGCAGCACGACCCGGCCGCGGCGTCCCCGCAGGGCGGCCGCCCCGCGGTCCGCGTCTCGCTGCGCGGCCGCGCCGCCCCCGTGCTGGGCCTCGACGTCGGCCCGCACACCGTCAGCGCCGGGATCGACGACCTGGCCGCCCACCGCCTCGCCGCCGTCCGCCTCCCCGTCGACCACACCGGGGCCGGGCGGCTGCTCGGCGTCGTCGACGAGGCGGTCGCGCGCGCCCTCGCCGAGGCCGGGCTCGGCGCGGACGAGATCGCCGCCGTGGTCGTCGCCACGCCCGGCATCGTCGACCCCGCGTCCGGCCGGATCCTGCTGGCGCCCAGCGTCCCGGGCTGGACGTCGGTGAACCTGTCCGAGCACCTCCGGGGCCGCTTCGGCTGCCCCGTCCAGGTGGAGAACGACGCGAACCTCGCGGCGCTGGCCGTCGCCGGGGAGCGCAGCGGGGCCGGCACCCTGCTCGCCGTGCAGTGGGGCGAGCGGCTCGGCGCCGGCGTCGTGATCGGCGGCCGGCTGCACCGCGGCACCGGGTCCGCCGGCGAGATCGGCTTCATCCGGCCGCCCGGCGACGTCCCCGACACCGGCGACGGCCGGGGGCCGCTGGAGCGGGCCATCGGCGCGGAGGCCATCACCGAGCGGGCCCGCCGGGCCGCCCGCTACCGCCCCGGCACCGCCCTCCGGGCCGACGGGCTCGACGCGGCGGCCGTCTTCGCCGCGGCCGCCGGCGGCGACGAGGCGGCCGTCGAGGTCGTCGACGAGGTGGCCGCGTCCTTCGCGCACGCCATCGCCCCGGCCGTGCTCGTGCTGGCCCCCGACGCCGTCGTGATCGGCGGCGGCGTCGCCCGCGCCGGGTCGGTGCTGCTGACGGCCATCACCCGGCACCTCGGCGGGCTGACCCTCACCCCGCCCGCCGTCGAGTTCTCCGGCCTGGCCGAGGACACCGTCCTCACCGGCGCCCTGCGGCTCGCGCTCGACGAGGTCTGGGGGCGGCTCCCCGTCTGACCGGCCGCGGCGCGCGGGACGCCGGGCGTCACCACTCGGGCGGGCGGTGCCGGATCCACGGGTCGGCCGCCTCGACCTGGGCACAGAGCGCGAGCAGCGCCGCCTCTCCCGCCGGGCGCCCGACCAGGCTGACGCCGACCGGCAGGCCGGTGCCGGTACGGTGCAGCGGCAGGTTGGCGACGGGCTGGCCGGTCATGTTGTAGACGCTGGTGAACGCGCTGAACGCGCTCTGCCTGCGCAGGTTGTCGAGCGGCTCGGTGTCCTTCTCGTCGAAGAACTCCACCGGCTGCGGCAGCGCCGCCAGCGTGGGCGTCAGGACGGCGTCGTAGCGGGCCGTGGCCTCGATGGACGCGCGGGCGGCGCGCTGCATCCCGCCGATCGCGGCGGCGAAGGCGGCGCCGTCCATCCGGCGCCCGTACGCGCGCCAGGCACGGGTCACGGGGCGCAGCGCCTCCTCCGCGCCCGGTGCGACGGCGGGGCCGAGCGACTGCACGCTCCAGACGGTGACGAAGAGGTCGGAGACCTCGGGGCCGAAGGGCGTGGGGATGTCCTCGACGTCGTGCCCGAGGCCCTCCAGCACGCGGGAGGCGTGCTCCCACGCCTCGACGCAGGCCGGGTCGACGTCGACGCCCGGCGCGGCGGGCCGGGCGTAGCGGCCGATGCGGAGCCGTCCGGGCTCGCGGCCGGCGTGGCCGAGGAAGGTCTCGCCGTCCGGGAGCGGCGGCGCCCAGTGCGGGTCGCCGGGCATCGGCACCGCCATCACGTCGAGCATCGCGGCGGCGTCCCGGACGGTGCGCGCCAGCGGGCCCTGGACGGCGAGGCCGCTCACGTCGGCGCCGTCCGGTCCCGCGCTGATCCGGCCCCGGGACGTCTTGAGCCCGAAGAGCCCGCAGGAGCTCGCGGGGATCCGGATGGAGCCGCCGCCGTCGCTCCCGTGCGCGCCGGCGCGAGGCCGAGCGCCACGGCGGCGGCCGCGCCGCCGCTGGAGCCGCCCGCCGACCTGGCCGTGTCCCACGGGGTGCGGGCGGGCGGCGCGACGTCGCCCTCGGTGTAGCAGGGCAGCCCGAATTCCGGCACGGCGGTCTTGCCCGGCATGACCGTTCCGGCCGCGCGCAGCAGCCGCACGACGCTGTCATCCGCAAATCCGGTCAAATCGGCAAAAACGGATGAACCAGAAGTCATCCGCACGCCGTCCACCATGTTCAGGTCCTTGACCGGAACCGGCACCCCGAGCAGCGGCGGCAGGTCCGCCGGGTCAGCGGCGTCCAGCACCGCCTTCTCGGCCCGCGCGGCCTGCTCGCGCGCCGCCTCCGCGGTGACCGTCACATAGGCGCCCACCTGCGGGTTCAGCCGTTCGATGCGGTCCAGGTAGTGGTCGGTCAGCTCGACCGGGGACAGCCGCCCCGAGCGGACGGCGTCAGCCGCCTCCCTAGCGCCGAGGTCATGGAGATGTGTCACGAACCGGAACGCTAGACCGCTCGACCGCGGGCATCAAAAAGCAGAGACTCTCTGCCAGGGAAGAGGTGGTAGAAGACTCACGTACCCGCCGTGCGCGGAAGTCAATCACTCACGTCCGGCGACAAAAGATTAACCCTGCATGACTAGTCGTCGACGCGCATGATGATTACTCTGCGCTCGGAGGATCATGCCCCCGATAGGAAAGGAATACGGAGCGTCACTTATGGCGATCACGGAGCGGGGCGACACACAGCAGGCGCGGGGACAGCCCGTGGACGACCCCGAGCAGCTGGACGAGGCGCAGGAGCAGCCCCCCATGCAGGAGCCGGAGAAGCGTCCCCCCGGCGACCGGACGCCCACCGCGATGCTCGCCGACCCCCGGGTCCGGACCTGGGCGTGGCGGATCGGCGTCGCCGTGGCGGTGCTCATCGTCGTCACCCTGGTGTTCGGCGGCAGGCTCGGCATCACCGCGGCGGTCCTCGCGGTCGTCGTGGACGTCGTCCGCCGGTCCCGCCGGAACTCCAGCATCCCGGCCTGGCAGAAGTCCTCGGCCGCCGAACGGCGCACCGAGAAGCAGCTCAGGTCGCTGCAGCGCAACGGCTACCTCGTGCTGCACGCCCGGGCCGTCCCGCGCGACGACGAGGGTGTCAGCGACGGGCGGATCGACCACCTGGTGATCGGGCCGAGCGGCGTCTACGCCATCGACTCCGAGAAGTGGGACAAGCGCCTCCCCGTGCGCACCCTGTCCCACCGCAAGCTCTTCCACGGCCCCTTCAACAAGAAGGACCGGCTGGACGAGGCGCGCTGGGAGGCCGACCAGGCCAGCAAGATCATCGGCGGGCAGGTCGGGTTCGAGGTGCCCGTGCAGCCCTCGGTGGCCATCTACGGGCCGTCCATCCCGTGGAAGGTCATGCGGGTCAGGGACGTCGACGTGTACGCGGGCAACCGGGCCCGCTCGTACCTGCGCCGCCGCCCCAAGATCCTCACCGACACCGACGTCCAGCGGATCTTCCAGGCGGCGGAGAAGGCGCTGCCGCCCAAGTACGGCTGATCCCGCGGCGGCGGACCCGCCACGACACCGGATCCCGCAACGGCGCGGGACTCCGTCAACCCGGGGCGGCCCTGTCCCTGGGCCGCCCGAACGCTCGAAGCCGAGCCCACCGGGCCCCTCGCGGGCCCGGCTCCTTCCCGCCGGCCCACCGAGCCCCCGGCCCTCCGAACACCCGGCCCGCCGAGCCGCCCTCCCCGGCCTCCGGCCCCTGACCCGATCGTCGCCGTGCCCGGCTTTTCCAAGCTCCGGCCCCGACCTTGTAGCATCGGATGACACAGGCCGGCCCGCGCGCGACCTCCGCTGAGCCGGCGGCAGCGTCGCGATCCGCCGCTGAGAGCTTCCACCGCGCACCGCTCGCTCCCGCCCGCCGACCCCGGCGCGGCGACGCGTCCGGCGGCACGGCACCACGGCACAGGTTGGAGAGGTCTTAAGATGCCCCCGCTCAGGTCACGTACGGTCACCCATGGCAGGAACATGGCGGGCGCCCGCGCGCTCATGCGGGCCAGCGGCGTCGAACGCGAGGACTTCGGCAAGCCGATCGTCGCGGTGGCCAACAGCTTCACCCAGTTCGTGCCCGGCCACGTCCACCTCGACGAGGTCGGCAAGGTCGTCGCCGGCGCCGTCCGCGAGGCCGGCGGCGTGCCCCGCGAGTTCAACACGATCGCGGTGGACGACGGCATCGCCATGGGCCACGACGGCATGCTGTACTCGCTGCCGTCCCGCGAGGTGATCGCCGACGCCGTCGAGTACATGGTCAACGCGCACTGCGCCGACGCCCTCGTCTGCGTCTCCAACTGCGACAAGATCACCCCGGGCATGCTGCTGGCCGCGATGCGGCTGAACATCCCCACCGTGTTCGTCTCCGGCGGCCCGATGGAGGCCGGCAAGCCCGTCGAGGGCGTGATGGACGGCAACAAGCTCGACCTGATCGACCCGATCATCGCCTCCGCCGACGCGTCGCTGGCCGACGACAAGCTGCTCGAGATGGAGGAGAGCGCCTGCCCGACCTGCGGGTCGTGCTCCGGCATGTTCACCGCCAACTCGATGAACTGCCTCACCGAGGCGATCGGGCTGGCCCTGCCCGGCAACGGCACCGTCCTCGCCACCCACACCGCCCGCCGCCGCCTCTACGAGGACGCCGGCCGCACCGTCGTGGAGATCGCCCGCCGCTACTACGACGGCGACGACGAGTCCGTCCTGCCGCTGAACATCGCCACCCGCGACGCGTTCGAGAACGCCATGACCCTCGACGTGGCCATGGGCGGCTCCACCAACACGATCCTGCACCTGCTGGCCGCCGCCTACGAGGGCGGCGTCGACTTCGGCCTCACCGAGATCGACGAGCTGTCCCGCCGCGTGCCGTGCATCTGCAAGCTCGCCCCGGCGACCGGCAAGTACCACGTCGAGGACTGCCACCGCGCCGGCGGCATCCCCGCCCTGCTCGGCGAGCTGCACCGCGCCGGGCTGCTGCACGACACGGCGCGCTCGGTCCACTCGGCGTCGCTGACCGAGTTCGTCGACAAGTGGGACGTCCGCTCCCCGAACGTGCTGCCCGAGGCCGTCGAGCTGTTCCACGCCGCGCCCGGCGGCGTCCGCAGCACCTCCGCGTTCTCGCAGAGCGCCCGCTGGGAGGAGCTGGACCTCGACCGCGAGAACGGCTGCATCCGCTCCGTCGAGCACGCCTACACCGCCGACGGCGGCCTCGCCGTGCTGCGCGGCAACATCGCCCCCGACGGCGCGATCGTCAAGACCGCCGGCGTGGACGAGGAGCTGTGGACCTTCACCGGCCCCGCCGTCGTCTTCGAGTCGCAGGACCAGGCCGTCGAGGGCATCCTCGGCGGCAAGGTCAAGGCCGGCGACGTCGTCGTCATCCGGTACGAGGGCCCGAAGGGCGGCCCCGGCATGCAGGAGATGCTGTACCCGACGAGCTTCCTGAAGGGCCGCGGGCTCGGCAAGGCGTGCGCGCTGATCACCGACGGGCGGTTCTCCGGCGGCACGTCCGGGCTGTCCATCGGGCACGCCTCCCCCGAGGCCGCCGGCGGCGGGATCATCGCCCTCGTCGAGGACGGCGACCGGGTGGTGATCGACATCCCGAACCGGACGCTGGAGCTGGACGTCCCGGCCGACGAGCTGGAGACCCGCCGCGAGAAGCTGCTCGCCGACCTCGGCGGCTACCGGCCCCGCAACCGGGACCGCAAGGTCAGCGCGGCACTGCGGGCCTACGCCGCGATGGCGACGTCGGCGTCCACCGGCGCGGCCCGCGACGTCTCGCAGCTGGACTGACACGAACCCGGCCTAGCGAGGCTGATGCATTACCCGCTGGGTAATCGCCGCCGTTCCCCTTCCGGGCCGATAGTGGATCACGTCAGCGGGGCCGCCCCTCCGGGCGGCCCCGGGATCCACGACCCGGAGGAGTCACGTTGACCGCCTACGCCCTCGGCCACCTGCGCACCCAGCTGCCGATCCACGACGACGTGCTCACCTACATGGAGCGCATCCAGGCCACCATGGACCCGTTCGGCGGCCGCTTCATCGTGCACGGCGAGACCCCCGACGTACGGGAGGGGACGTGGGAGGGCGACCTGATCCTGCTGGAGTTCCCGGACATCGACAGCGCCCGGGCCTGGTACGACTCGCCCGCCTACCAGGAGATCAAGCACCTGCGCGCCGACCACGTCCCGGGCACGATCATGCTGATCGACGGCTGCGGCCCCGACCACGACAGCGCCGCCATGGCCGCCGGGATCCGCGCCGCGATGGCACAGCAGGGCTAGCGCACCGGCCCCCCGGGATCGGGGCGACGCAGCGCCGAGGTGGGGCGAGGGCCTGCCTCGAAGTGGCCTCGGCCGCACGTGCGAACGCGTGACCTGGCCGGTGGAGCGAAGCCGGAGGCGAGCGGAGCCGGGCAGATCGCGAAGCGATGCCGCGTTCGCCCAGGCCCGGTCACGTAGCGAGCCGCCAGGCGAGCGAAAGTGGGCCGGGACTGTGAAACACGGCCTAGGAGCAGCAGCCCCCGCCGCAGCAGCCGCCGCCCGCGCTCGGCGGAGGCGCGGGGGCGCCGCCGCGGGACGTGCCGGTCACGGCGACCGTGGACAGCAGCTTCACCGTGTCGTCATGGCCGGCCGGGCAGGTCGCCGGGTCCGACGCGTTGATCATCGGGCGGGAGACCTCGAACGTCGACCCGCACGCGCGGCAGCGGTAGTCATAGCGTGGCACGAGGACAGGATACGGTCACGCGGCCGCCCCGGTCACGCCGCGGGCTCGGTCACGTACGGCGCCCACTGGGGGTCGCCGTCGTGGACGATGCCGATCAGCCGCCAGTGCGCCCCGCGCGGGACGCCGGGGGTCATCCCGAGCGTCCAGCCGAGTTCGGACAGCAGCCGGTCGGCCTTGCGGTGGTTGCAGGTCATGCAGGACGCGACGCAGTTCTCCCAGACGTGCTTCCCGCCGCGGCTGCGCGGATGGACGTGGTCGATGGTCTCGGCGCGGCGGCCGCAGTAGACGCAGCGGAAGTTGTCGCGGCGCATGAGGGCGGCGCGGGTGAGCGGGACGCGGGTCCGGAACGGGATCCGGACGTAGCGGCGGAGCCGGATCACCGACGGGACCTCGACCTCCATGGTCGCCGAATGCAGGGTGGCCCCCGAGACGTCGTGGTGGACGATCTCGGCCTTCTCCCGGAGCACGAGGCAGACCGCCCGCCGCAGCGGGAGCGTGGTGAGTGGTTCGTACGTCGCGTTCAGGAGAAGGACCTGTCTCATCAGACGGCCTCCGCCGGCGTGTCGGGTTTCGCCTCGGCGGACGCGGCTGACCGCGCCTCGCACCGAGGCCCGAATATTGTCTCCGGCACCTGCGCACTCGCCATGAGGACCTCCCCAGAGGCGAACCGACCTGGAATCAGTGTGGCGGCTGAGGGAGCCCGACCGCTACCCCAAATATCCCCATCGAAGGGCCAGATCGAACGCAAAAACCCAGGCATTGCGCGCCGGACGCCCTGCCGGACGCCCTACAGACCGCCCTGCCGACCGCCTTGCCGAGCTCTGCCGACCGCCGTGCCGGGCGGCTTGATCGGGCGGATGACCCGCGCACGGGCACGGTGAATACAGTGCATCCTTGGCCTCCCCCTTCTCAGTCGAAGGGTTCTCACGGCTCACGCCGTGAGGGTTTCTGCTTCGTCGCCGACGGCCCCGTCCGGGAGGACTCCCGTTGGGGTCTTACACCGGCTCCACAGACGGACACCGCCAACCCGGCGGCCAGAAGGTTGCGTGCCGCGTTCACGTCCCGGTCAAGGGTCGCGGCGCAGCCATCGCATGTCCATTCGCGGACGTTGAGGGGCATCTTGTCCTTCAAGGTGCCACAGGTCGAGCACAGCTTGGAGGAAGGAAACCAGCGGTCTACCGCGATCACCTCACGGCCGTACCAGCCGGCCTTGTACTCCAGCATCCTCCGGAACTCGCTCCAAGCCGCATCGGAGATGGAGCGGGCGAGGCTCTGGGTCCTCACCATGTTCCGCACCGAGAGGTCCTCGATCACGATCGTTTGGTTGTCACGAACGAGCCGAGTGGTGATCTTGTGCAGGGTGTCCCGGCGCCGGTCGGTGATCCGGGCGTGGATACGGGCGACCCGGCGCCGAGCCTTCTCCCGGTTGGCTGATCCCTTCGCCTTACGGGACAAGTGGCGCTGGGCCTTGGCCAGGCGTTCTCGATCGCAGCGCTCGTGCCGGGGATTGGTGATCTTCTCGCCGGTGGACAGGGTGAGCAGATGCTCCAGGCCGGCGTCCACGCCGACCGCCGTGCGAGTGGCGGGCAGCGGCTGGACGGAGGGGTCCTCGCACAGCAGCGAGACGAACCAGCGTCCGGCGCCGTCCTGGGAGACGGTGACCGTGGACGGGTGCGCGCCCTCGGGCAGGGGACGCGACCAGACGATCGCCAGCGGTTCGGCCATCTTCGCCAGTGTCAGCCGGCCGTCTGTGAAACGGAACGCCGAACTGGTGTACTCGGCGGACTTGCGGGACTTCTTCTTGCTCTTGTACCGCGGGTATTTCGCCCGCTTGGCAAAGAAGCCGGTGAACGCGGCCTGCAGGTGACGCAGCGCCTGCTGAAGGGGGACCGAGGACACCTCGTTGAGGTAGGCGAGTTCCTCGGTCTTCTTCCAGGCGGTGAGCATCGCAGAGGTGGCGTTGTAGTTGACCCGTTCCCGCCGCAGCACCCACGCGTGCGTGCGAGCGGCCAGCGCCAGGTTGTAGACCTTGCGCACGCATCCGAACGTTCGCGACAACTCGGCTGCCTGTGCATCGGTGGGATAGAAGCGGTACCTGAAAGCCCGCTTCACACCTTTGGCCATGATTCACAAGCTAGCATGTTCATTAGTAAGCACGCGTCGATTCGGCCCTGTCGCGCAACGGCTCGCCGGGCGGCGATCCGCCTTCCCGCCGTGCTCGGCACGAGCATTGTTTTCATCCCCCGCCCGAAGGCGGGTCCACGGAGGAGGCTGGATGACCGGAACGCCTTATCCGCCCGCGCGGCGCCAGGACATCGTCGAGGACATCCACGGCCACCGGGTCGCCGACCCGTACCGGTGGCTGGAGGACGCGGAGAGCGACGAGACCCGGGAATGGCTCGCCGCACAGGACGAGCTGTTCCACAAGGTCACCGACGCGTACCCGGGCCGCGAGCGGCTGCGCCGACGGCTCGGGGAACTGCTCGGCGCGGGCAGCGTCGGCTCGCCGGTCTGGCGCGGCGACCGGCGGTTCTTCACCCGGCGGACCGCCGAGCAGGAGCACCCCGTGCTCTACACCGTCGACCCGGACGGCTCCGAGCGGGTCCTGGTCGACCCGATGGCGCTCGACCCGGCCGGCACGACGACGCTGGACGGCTGGCAGCCCGACAAGGAGGGCCGGCTGCTGGCGTACAAGATCTCGACGGGCGGGGACGAGGAGTCGCTGCTGTTCGTGATCGACGTCGCCACCGGCGAGCGGGTCGAGGGGCCGATCGACCGGACCCGGTCGTCCGGCATCGCCTGGCTGCCCGGCGGCGAGGCGTTCTACTACGTCCGGCGGCTGCCCGCGCGGTCCGTCCCGGAGGGCGAGGAGCAGTACCACCGGCGCGTCTACCTGCACCGGGTCGGCGCCGAACCGGAGACCGACGACGTCCTGATCTTCGGCGAGGGGATGGACAAGACCAACTACTACGGCGTCGGCGTCAGCCGCGACGGGCGGTGGCTGACGGTGTCGGCCTCGCAGGGCACCGCGCCGCGCAACGACCTGTGGCTGGCGGACCTGTCGGCCTCGCCGCTCGAACGCCCCGAGCTGCGGCCGGTGCAGGTCGGCGTCGACGCCGAGACGTGGCTGCACGTGGGACGGGACGGGCGCGCCTACGTCTTCACCGACCGGGACGCGCCGCGGTCCCGGCTGTGCGTGACCGACCCGTCCGACCCGTCGTACGAGTCGTGGCGGGACCTGGTCCCGCAGGACCCCGAGGCCGTCCTCACCGACTACGCCGTCCTCGACGATCTGGAATCGCCGGTCCTGCTCGCCGGCTGGACGCGGCACGCGATCAGCGAGATCACGGTGCACGACCTGGCGTCCGGCGAGCGGCTCGGCACGGTCCCGACGCCGGGGCTCGGCTCGATCGGCGGGATCGTCGAGCGGCCCGAGGGCGGCCACGAGGCGTGGTTCGGCTACACCGACAACGTCACGCCGTCGTCGGTGCTCCGCTACGACGCCCGGACCGGGGAGACGAGCCTGTGGGCGAACGCGCCGGGCAGCGTGGAGGTCCCCGAGATCGAGACCCGGCAGGTGACGTACACGTCCGCGGACGGTACCGAGGTGCGGATGCTGGTGGCGTCCCGTCCGGGCGCGTCCGGCCCGCGCCCGGCGATCCTGTACGGCTACGGCGGCTTCAACATCTCGCTGACGCCGTCGTACTCGGCGAGCATCCTGGCCTGGGTGGAGGCCGGCGGCGTCTACGCGATCGCGAACCTGCGCGGCGGCTCCGAGGAAGGCGAGGAGTGGCACCGCGCGGGCATGCGGGAGCGCAAGCAGAACGTGTTCGACGACTTCCACGCCGCCGCCGAGAAGCTGATCGCCGACGGCCTGACCACCCCGGCGCAGCTGGCGATCTCCGGCGGGTCCAACGGCGGGCTGCTCGTCGGGGCCGCGCTCACCCAGCGTCCCGACCTGTACCGGGCGGTGGTCTGCTCGGCGCCGCTGCTGGACATGGTCCGCTACGAGCGGTTCGGGCTCGGCCAGACGTGGAACGACGAGTACGGGACGGCGGACGACCCGGTGGAGTTCGGCTGGCTGATCGGCTACTCGCCGTACCACCACGTCCACCCGGGGACGGCGTACCCGGCGACGCTGTTCACCACGTTCGGCAGCGACACCCGCGTGGACCCGCTGCACGCCCGCAAGCTGTGCGCGGCGCTCCAGCACGCGACGGCGTCGGACGCGCCGATCCTGCTGCGCAACGAGTCGGAGGTCGGGCACGCCGCGCGGTCCGTCAGCCGGTCCGTGGACCTGATGGCCGACACCCTCGGCTTCATGGCCGCGCAGACCGGCCTCGACCTGGCCTGACACAGGGGCGGAGGTACCGGACGGGGACACCGGCGGACGGGCGTGAGCCGAGGCACCGGGCGGCGGGCTGAGACACCGGGCGGCGGGCCTGGGGCGTGGGCCGGGTCACAGCCGCCGCGCCTGGCGGGGCGAAATTGACGGGTGATCTAATAAGGGGGTGAACGTGTCGATGGTGCGCAGTCCGTCCGCGGTGGACCGGGTGCTGGGGCTCCTGCGCGAGCCGCCCGCCGAGCCGGACCTGTCGGCCGGCTACCTCGACCTGCTCGGTCCCGCCGAGGACCGGGCGCCGTCGCTCGCCCAGTCCGTCATGGAGTCGACGTTCCTGCCGCGGATCTACGAGAAGGTCTGGCGGCCCGTCGGGTTCAACCTGGCCAAGGGCTGGCCGCTCGGCCCCGACACGGCCGCCGAGCAGGCCACGGCCCGCGACTGGCTGGGGCTCGGGCAGCCGGGCGAGGCCGGCCGTCCGGCCGCGACCGTTCTGGACGTGGCGTGCGGGCCGGGCAACGTGACCCGCGCGCTCGCCGAAGGGGTCGGCGAGGACGGCCTCGTCGTCGGGCTGGACGCCTCCGCCACCATGCTGGCCCGCGCCGAGGCCGACACCCCGCCCGGCGGCGGGGTCTGCTACGTCCGCGGCAACGCCGTCGACCTGCCGTTCCGCGACGCGACGTTCGACGCCGTCTGCTGCTTCGGGGCGCTGTACCTGTTCGACGACCCGTGGACGGCCGTCGACGGGATGACCCGGGTGCTGCGCCCGGGCGGCCGGTTGATCATCCTCACCTCGCGGCGGCTGACGCCGCTGCGCGCGTCCAGGGTCGGCGGCGAGCTGATCCGCCGCGCCACCGGGTACACGGTGTTCGGCGACCGGGAGATCACCGGGGCGCTCGCCGACCGCGGGTTCACCGGCGTCCGCCGGCACCGCTACCCCCTCATGCAGCTGGTGGGCGGGACCCTCCCGGCCGCCTGAGCCTCCGCGCCCCCTCCTACCGGAGGGGCGTGAACACGCCCCGAGCCGCGGGCGCTCGCGCGCCGCGCCGCGCCGCCGGCGCGCCGTCCCGCGGCTCGGGTGTCCTCAGCGGAGTTCCTTCTCGATGTAGATGTTGACGATGCCGCCGATCACCTCGCGGCGCGTCTCCCTCCAGCCGAACTTGCGGTACAGGGCGAGCGCCGGGGCCTGCAGCTCGGTCGTGTCGCCGCGCAGGACCCGGTACCCGTACTCCGCGGCGCGTTCCTCCAGCGCGGAGACGACGGCGGCTCCGTAGCCGCGCCGCTGCGCGGCCGGCCGCACCCGCAACCGCACCATCTCCACCGCGTCGAGCACGGAGGCGCCCGGCGCGTAGCCGCCGAACGCCCGTGCCCGGCCCCCGGGAACGAGGTCGGCGCGCCGCAGACCGCCCATGGCGACGATCTGCCCGTCCACCTCGCCGACGAGGAACTCGCCGTCATTGCGCAGGTAGATGTCCTCCATCCGGAAGAAGTCGTGGTCGTAGTAGACGCCGTCGCCGGGCCGCAGGCCCACCTGCGCCAGGCCCTCGCGGTGCAGGGCGAGGACGGTGGCGTGGTCGGAGGCCCGGTACCGGCGCAGCCGCAGTTCGCCGAAGCTCCAGACGGGGGGATCGTCCTGCAGCCGCACCAGGGCGCGGCGGCGGGGACGAGGATCCGCGGTGGACGGCGCGGAGGGCCCGGCCTCGGGGCCCGGGGTCGGCGCGGGCCCGGCCTCCGGGCCCGCGGGTTCCGCTCCGGGCGCGGAACCGTCCTGCCAGGAGGCGCTGTCAGGCGTTCCCATCCCCGGTCAGACCTGCTCGCTCGGGGGGACGGGGGGCCGCTCCCCGGTGGGGGCCGGTTCCTTCGTGGGACTGGTGACCCAGGGCCCCGCGAGCGCCTCGCGGAACTCCCGCAGCCCGGGGATCTCGCCGTGCTTGGCCTGCACGGCGGCGCCGATCTGGCGGGCCCGGTGCACCAGGATGTCGGACCGGTGGTCGGGGGGCAGGTCGAGGATCGCCTCCTGGCCGCCGGCCAGCGCCGCGTCCGGGTTCCCGGCGTGGAACCTGCACATCGCCCGGTCGAGGCGCACGAGAGTCAGGTCGACGCGGTCGGTCGGCGCGTACAGCGTCAGCGCGTGGCTCAGCACCTCGTCGCCGTGCTTGTGGTCGCCGAGATTGGTGAACGTGTCGCCCTCATAGAAGGCCATCTGCCGGTCGGTGAAGCCGAAGACCAGGTCGTTCGTGTCGGTCTTGGACAATTGGTCGAACACCGAGCGCCCGCGTACGAGCGCCCTGCGAGCGCTGGGCGCGGCGTCGCCGCGTCCGCGCAACGCCAGCATGCCGAGCGCGCGGGCCTCCACCGCGGGCGCCATGGCCGCCGCCACACCGGGGGTGCGGCCGGCCAGGTCCTGCGCCTTGCGCGCCAGGTGCAGCGCCTCGCGGGGGTCGCCGTAGTACATCGGGACGAGCGACTCGCGGACGGTCACCCAGGCGCGCAGCTGGCGGTCGCCGGTCTCGTCGGCCGCGGTGCGCGCGGTCCGGAAGAACGAGCGGGCCAGCCGGTGGTCGCCCAGATTGATCATGATCAGCCCGGACAGCCCGGACAGCTGCGCCGCGATCCGGCACAGCCGCTCCTGCAGCTCGACCGGCTGCCGCTTGTCGCACATGCGCCGCACCTCGCTGAAGTCCAGCAGCACGTCGCACAGCATCCGCAGCGACGGCGTCGCCTGGTACTGCCGGCCGTAGCCGTAGGTGGTCTCCTCCCATTGGTCGAGCATGGTCGGCGAGACCGTCGCGCCGACCAGCGTGTCGTCCATCTTGCGCCGAAGGTTGTCGACCGCCCCAAGGAACTGACCGTCGAGCGCCACGCCCGCTCCGGCCAGCAGTTGCAGAAGGGTCCTACGAAGCACGATGTCCTCCTCTCCCACATCAATGGACAGGGGGCCGTCGGCGCGGTCGGGGCCCCGTAGGTCGTTGACGTCCACCCAGTGGCGGTCCTCCGCCCTGGGGATGATCGACCCGACGAGCGGTACGTCGGGCTGCTGTGCGGCGTGCCGTTCCGGCGCCCGCGGCTGCGGCACCGTGGCGGCCCCCGGCCGCACGGCGTGTCCCCGGCCGCAGATGCAGGGGCTCTTGTAGTCGAGCTGATCGGGCTCGACGCGGTACACGGCGCACAGGTAGTGCAGATACTCGGGACCGGGTCTTTTGTACCCGCTCTCATAGGCCGACAGCAGCGTCTCCCCGAGCCGGGGCGGCGGCTTGCCGTCGACCTCGTACAGGGCCCTGACCTGGGCCACGATGTCGGACAGCGCGACCCCGTGGGCCAGGCGATGCGCCTTGACCCGGCTGGTGCCGAACAGGGGGCCGCACTGCTCGTGGATCTCGTGCGCGATCTCCTGCGGGCTGCGCCCTCGGGCCAGAGCGTGCGCGCGGATCCGGCGAGCCACGTCCGTTTCTTTCCGAGGGGGGTCCGACATCGATTCCGGCCTCCTCACCGTCGGGCCGGGGCGGCGCCCCTCCGGGGGAAGGGCGGTCGTCCAGGCCACGGCGACCGGTCAATAGATGGCCACGACAGATAATCTCTCGCGCACGCAGCGTAACCCTCACGGCGGGACGGGCCAAGCGGTTCCGGAGAAAGACGGGGGCTTCGGATGCGTCCTGACACCCCAGGGTAGAGATTCTTCCTCCGAGGGGTGTGAAGCTTCCTCTGAGGTGGGGTAATCCGGTACTTCGCCGGACAGTGACTCCCTTGACCCAGCACTGTGAGAGTTGCAATTCTCACCGGGAGCGACAGTACGGATCCAGAGGGTTGATCATTTGCCGGCCGTCCCGGCGCCGCGCGGTCACGCGCCGCGCACGCCGGGGCCGGCGACGAGGGATCGGCGATGCACACGTCAACGCAGGAACCGGCGGTACAGGAGCGCACCGGCGCAGCGGCGCCGGGCACGGCCGAGGGAGGGGGAACGCAGGTGGTCAGCGACGGACGCGTCGGCCATCTCCGGGCGCTGGAGCGCGAGCTCGACGCCCGCGGACTGGTCGCCCGCGTGGTCCGGACCCGCTCGGGCCCGGCGTTCCTGCGGGTGGTGAACCCGGCCGCGGCGAGCCTGGCCGAGGACGTCACCTGCGCGCCCGCCCCCGGGTCTCACGAGCACTACTTCTGGTGGTCCTGGGGCGAGCGCATGCACCGCGCCGACGACGTGGACGGCGCCGCCGAGAAGCTCGCGCACGTCCTGCAGCCCCTCGATCAGCGGCCCGCCCGCGCGATGCGGCCGGCGGGCCGCCCCTAGAGCCGGGCGTGCCCCGCGCGGCCGTGGCCGGAACGGCGCGGCAGCCGCGGACCACGCGGGGCACGCTCGCCGGAACAGTCCCTCCCCGGCCTTGTCAAGACACATAGCCAGCGGAGTACGAACCGGTCGTTACCGTCCCCTACGATCGGGCTCGTACCCGCCGCAGGTCCACGGCGTGGTGTCGAGACACCCACAAAGGCCGGGGAGGGTCTGCCCGAGATGTTGGTGGATGCGCAGTCGCTGCTGCCCTGGGCACAGGACGGCACGCCGGAGGCGGCCTGCCGCGACCAGACGCCGAGCACCGGCTGCCGGCTGGTCTGGAACGTCTCCCACAGCACCGACTTCACCCACTTCTACGCCACGTGGCTCGACAAGCCCCTCGGCACCGTCCTGTCGATCATCCTCACCTTCGCGTTCGCGCTCGTCGTGCGGAACATCGCGCACCGGATGATCACCAAGGTGACGGTGCGGATGTCCGAGGGCACCATGTCCGAGAAGGTCAAGGAGCGGTCCCGGACGGTCTTCGAGGGCAGCCCCGCGCTGCTGAACCAGCGGCGGGCGCAGCGCGCCAAGACGCTCGGCTCGGTGCTGCGCTCGGTCTCGTCCATCGTGATCATGGGGACGGCGGCGTTCAGCATCCTCGGCTCGCTCGGCCTGAACCTCGCCCCGATCCTGGCCAGCGCGAGCGTGATCGGCGTGGCGGTCGGCTTCGGCGCGCAGAACATCGTCAAGGACTTCCTCGCCGGGCTGTTCATGCTCCTGGAGGACCAGTACGGCGTCGGCGACTTCATCGACGTGGGCTCGGCCAAGGGGACGGTCGAGGCCGTCACCCTGCGGGTCACCCGGATGCGCGACGTCAACGGCGTCGTCTGGTACGTGCCGAACGGCGAGATCAAGAAGGTCGGGAACGAGTCGCAGAACTGGGGCCGCGCCGTCCTGGACATCCCGGTCGACATCCGCGAGGACACCGAGAAGGTCAAGGAGATCCTGCAGACCACGGCGGACGAGCTGGCGGCCTCCCCCGGCTGGGAGGACATGATCCTGGAGAAGCCGTCGGTGTGGGGCGTGCAGGCGCTCGCCGGCGACGCGCTCGTGATCCGGGTGGTGCTCAAGACCGCGCCCGGTAAGCAGGGCGAGATCGCCCGGGAGCTGCGCGAACGGGTGAAGAACGCGTTCGACGACGCGGGCGTGGCGGTCGCCACCCCGGCGACGACCTGACCGCCCGCGGCCGCGGGCCGGTCCGTGCGGCTGATCACCGGGCCGCCGATCGCATAGGGTGGGCAGCGCCATGACTGAACAGGTGACCTTCTACGAAGCGGTCGGCGGCGAGGAGACCTTCCACCGGCTGGTGCACCGCTTCTACCAGGGTGTCGCTGAAGACCCCGACCTTCGCGCCCTCTACCCGGAGGAGGACCTCGGCCCCGCCGAGGAGCGGCTCCGGCTCTTCCTCATCCAGTACTGGGGCGGCCCCAACACCTACAGCCAGCGGCGGGGCCACCCCCGGTTGAGGATGCGGCACGTCCCCTTCATCATCGGCGAGGCCGAGCGGGACGCGTGGCTGAAGCACATGCGAGTCGCGGTGGACGAACTGGAACTTCCCGAGCAACTGGAGAAGATGCTCTGGGACTACTTCACGATGGCCGCGCGAAGCATGGTGAACGCGCCCTCCTGAGCGGGTAGATCGCTGTACATGACGCGAACCCCCTGGTGGCGCAACGCCGTCGTTTACGAGGTCTACGTCCGCAGCTTCGCCGACTCCGACGGAAACGGCGAGGGCGATCTCCAGGGGATCAGGTCGCGGCTGCCGTACCTGCGCGACCTGGGCGTGGACGCGCTGTGGCTGACGCCGTTCTACACCTCGCCGCTCGCGGACGGCGGCTACGACGTGGCCGACTACCGGGACGTCGACCCCCGGTTCGGCACGCTGGCGGACTTCGACGCGCTGGTGGCGGACGCCCACGCGCACGGCCTCAAGCTGATCGTGGACATCGTGCCGAACCACTCGTCCGACCGGCACCGGTGGTTCCAGGAGGCGCTGGCGTCACCGCCGGGATCCCTGGAACGGGACCGCTACATTTTCCGCGCCGGAAGGCCAGGGGAGAATCCCGACGAGGTCGATCCGCCGAACGACTGGCCGTCCGCGTTCGGCGGGCCGGCGTGGACGCGCGTCCCCGACGGGGAGTGGTACCTGCACCTCTACGCCGCCGAGCAGCCGGACTTCAACTGGCGCAACCCGGAGGTCCGGGCCGAGTTCGAGGACGTCCTGCGGTTCTGGCTGGACCGGGGCGTGGACGGCTTCCGCATCGACGTCGCCGCCGGGCTCGTCAAGGACGCCTCCCTCGGCGACCTGAACGGCCGCGGCCGCCGGGTCGCGAACGGGCCGATCTACAGCCGCCCCGAGGTCCACGAGATCTACCGGCGCTGGCGCCGCATCCTGGAGGGGTACGGCGACGACCGGATGGCGATCGGCGAGGTGTGGACCGACGGCCCGGAGGACCTCGCGCTCTACCTGCGTCCGGACGAGCTGCACCAGGTGTTCCAGTTCGACCTGCAACTGGCGCCGTGGTCGGCGCCGGCGTTCCGCGACGTGGTGGAGGCGGCGCTGAAGGCCGTCGCGCCGACCGGCGCGGCCCCCACCTGGGTACTGTCCAGCCACGACTCCGTCCGCCACCTCACCCGCTACGAGCGGCCGGGCGGCGTGCCCGGGATGGAGTACGCGCGCGCGAAGGCGGCCCTGCTGATGCTGCTGGCGCTGCCGGGGTCGGCGTACCTGTACCAGGGCGAGGAACTGGGCCTCCCGGAGGTCCGGGACCTGCCCGACGACGCCCGCCAGGACCCGATCTGGAAGCGCAGCGGCGGCAGCCAGCCCGGGCGGGACGGCTGCCGCGTGCCGATCCCCTGGTCCGGGACGGCGGAACCGTACGGCTTCTCCCCCGACGGCGTCCGCCCGTGGCTGCCGATGCCGGCGGGATGGGCGTCACTGACGGCGGAGGCGCAGGCCGCCGAGCCGTCCTCGATGCTGGCGTTCTACCGGCAGGCACTGGCGCAGCGCCGCGAACTGCTGGAAGAGCTGCCCGAGGAACTGGAGTGGCTCGAATCCCCCGAGACCGCCGTCTTCTTCACCCGCGGACCGCTGACCTGCGCGGTCAACTGCGGCGAGAACCCCGTCCGGCTCCCACCCGGGCGGACGCTGCTGACGACCATGCCGATGTACGGCGACCTCCTCCCCGGCAACGCCGCCGCTTGGTTGCAATCCCGGCCCAAGGGCCTCGCCTAGCGGCTCGGCCCTTGACCGGGATTGGGCGAGCGCGACCTCGCTTCGCGAGCTTCGCGGTGGGGGCTCGCCTTCGGCTTCGCCCCCACCGCTCAGATAACGCGCTCGCGCGACACCTCAGGCTTCCGCCCCCTTCTAGGGGCTGCCGCCCTCTGACCAACCCACTCAGGCAGGCACGCGACTACAGCGTCAGCTACCGCGTGGAACGGCGATTTCAGAGAGACACTCCCGAGCCAATGCCCGCACGAACAGGCACGCGGAGCCAGGGGTTCCAGGGAGGCGCTTTCCGGGCCAGCCCTCACGGCCAGGCACGCGGAGCCAGGGCCAGCGGGCGGAGCGGTGATGCCAGAGAGGGCTTGCCGCGTCAGCACCCTCACGGGCAGGCACGCGGAGCGAGCGCCAGCGAGTGGAGCGGGCGTGCCCGACGACGGAGGGGCTGTTTCGCCGCGGAGCGCTAGCGGAGCGGGGAAACAGCCCCTCCGTCGCAACGGGGGGTTCCAGGGGGTCGTCCCCCCTGGGTCACATGGGCGGGCGCTGGAGCTGGAGCGGGTCGTCGGCGGACGGGCCGGTGGTGAGGGTCTTGGCCTGGGCCTGGACGCCGGCCCAGCGCAGCACGTCGGCCTTCGCCTCGGCCTGCTGCGCGTCGGGCAGGTGCGCGATGAGGCGACCGCTGTGGTTCATGCCGGGGGCGACGTACACGGCGGAGTCGCGGCTGCCGTTTCCGAGGCGGAACGGCTCGGCTCCCCACGGGTCGTTCTGGCCGTAGAGGAACAGCATGTGGTCGGCGTGCCGCTTCACCCAGCCGTCGATGTCGCGCATCGCCTTACCGCCGTCGAAGCGCATCGGGATGTCGCGCGGGACGTAGGTGCGCGGCTGGTAGCTGCTCTCGTACCGCAGCAGGGGGCGCAGGTACTTGAACTTCGGCGACGGCCAGCCGAGCTGGGTGCCCGCCTGGTAGTAGTACGGGATGTAGGGGGCGAGGCCCTGGTCGGTGTAGAACGACAGCCCCGAGATGTCGTCGAGCGTCTTGTAGAGGTCGTCGTCCGAGGCGTTCACGGCGGGCAGCGAGGCGCAGTCCGACTGCAGGTGGTACTGCCAGAAGCCCCACACGTAGTCCATGACGGAGTTCTCGAACGCGCGGTCCGGGGTGCGCAGGATGTCGAACGTCCAGCCGTTCTGCGCGGCCGCGGCCTTGAACCGTTCGAGCATGGCGGGGCGGCGCTTGAGGAACTCGCGGGCGAGCGCCTCCACGTGGGTGCGGCACCCGGGGTCGGTGCCGACGGTCTTGAAGAACTTGTCGTAGGCGCCGTCGGAGTTGTTGTCGACGTCGTTGGGCGCCACGTACACGACGCTGCCGTCGACGTCGCGGGGGTAGAAGCGCTTGTGGTAGACGACGGTCATGCCGCCCTTGCTGGCGCCCGTCGAGATCCACTTGCCCTTGTAGATCGTCTTGAGCGCGCCGACGATCCGGTGCTCGTCGGTGGCGGCCTGCCAGATCGTGTCCTTCTTCCAGTCCGCGGGCTCGGGCCGGGACGGGGTGAAGTAGCGGTACTCCACGGAGATCTGGTTGCCGTCGACGAGCGCGGTCGGCTCGGCGGTGAACATGGTCTCGGGGGTGTCGTAGCCGCTGGTGTAGAGCACCATCGGGCGGTCCGCCGACTTGTGCTGGAGCATGATCCGCTGCTCGAACCACTGCCCGTTCGGGTTGCGGTGGTCGACGGGCTGCCGGTACTCGAGCCAGAACCAGCGGTAGCCGGGGATCGTCGAGGTCTTCTCCGTCACCTGCATGCCGGGGATGGCCTTGAGCCGGGCGAGGATGTCGTCCGGCTGAGCCGCCCTGCCCGCCGTCGCGGGGGTCGCCGCCTGCGCCGCGGTGGCGCCGGTGCCGGCCATGCCCGCGGCGAGCAGCAGGGCGATCGCTCCTCGTGAGATGCGCCGCATTTCGTCCCTTCCACGTGGGTTCGCCACATTTCGCGACGCGACCCTAGAGGGATATGTGCGGCGAAAGCGGATTGCTGTTGCGCTTGTTATTTATCCGTGACGCCATGGTCATCACGCGAACGGCCGCGGGCCTCGCGCATACAGTTGGGGACGGGCGGCGGGAGTCACTCCGCGGGGACGACGTACCGTCCGATGAACTCGCGCTCCTCCGGCGTGAAGCGGCGCAGCCGGTTGGCCTCCACGTCGAACGCGACGAGCGTCGAGGTGGCGGTCGCGTACACGTTCTCGTCGTCGCGCACCTCGTAGGCCAGCTTGAACGACGCGGCGCGCGCCTCCGTCACCCACGTCTCGACGCGGATCGGGTAGACGGTCGGCAGCAGCGGCAGCCGGTAGTCGATCTCGTGCCGGGAGATCACCATGCCCCGGACCGGCTGCTCGCCCTTGCGCACCGGGTCGCCGTGGAACATCTCCAGGCGCGCGTCCTCGAGGTAGCCGAGGAACTTGACGTTGTTCACATGGCCCTGGGAGTCGATGTCCCCGAACCGGATGTAGAACTCGTAGACGTGCCGGTACTCGGCCGCGGGCAGGTCGGTCTGCTGCATGTCCTCGCCTGGGGGTCGGGTGCCTGGGGTCCGGGGACGGGGGTCTCCACCGGTCGGCCCGATGGTACCGGCCGGCGGCCAAGCCCCCGGTGCCCGCCCCGGCCACCACCTCGGAGGGCCGTCTTTGGCGGGCGGCTCAGGCGGCCCTGTCAGGCCGGGGCGTCCCGCACCAGGCAGGGGCGCTTCGGGTCGAACGTCCAGCCCGGTACGAGGTACCGCATCGCCGCCGCGTCGTCGCGGTCGCCGAGGCCGTGCTCGACGTACAGCCGGTGCGCCGCCTCGACGCGCTCCTCGTCGATCTCCACGCCGAGCCCCGGCGCGTCCGGCAGCGCGACCTCGCCGCCCTCGATCCGCAGCGGGTCCCGGGTGAGGCGCTGCCCGTCCTGCCAGATCCAGTGCGTGTCGATCGCCGTGATGTCGCCGGGCGCGGCGGCCGCCACGTGCGTGAACATCGCCAGCGACACGTCGAAGTGGTTGTTGGAGTGCGAGCCCCAGGTCAGGCCCCACGCCTGGCAGAGCTGCGCGACGCGCACCGAGCCGCGCATCGTCCAGAAGTGCGGGTCGGCGAGCGGGATGTCGACCGCGTCCAGCCGGATCGCGTGCCCCAGCTCCCGCCAGTCCGTCGCGATCATGTTGGTGGCGGTCCGCAGCCCGGTCGCCCGCCGGAACTCCGCCATCGTCTCGCGTCCCGAGTAGCCGCGCTCGGCGCCGCACGGGTCCTCGGCGTAGGCCAGCACATCGGACAGGTCCCGGCCGATCCGGACGGCCTCCTCCAGCGGCCACGCGCCGTTCGGGTCGAGGGTGATCCGCGCGGACGGGAACCGGACGGCCAGCGCCCGCACCGCGTCCGCCTCCTCGTCGGGCGGCAGCACCCCGCCCTTCAGCTTGAAGTCGGCGAACCCGTACCGGTCCCGCGCCGCCTCCGCCTGCCGGACGATCGCGTCCGGCGTCAGCGCCTCCTCGTACCGGACGCGCAGCCACCGGTCCGCACCGTCCTCCGGCTCCGGGTAGGGCAGGTCGGTCCGGCGCCGGTCGCCGACATAGAACAGGTAGCCGAGGACCGGGACCCGCGCGCGCTGGACGCCGTCGCCCAGCAGCGCCGCCACGGGCACGTCCAGGTGCCGGCCCATCAGGTCGAGCAGGCACGACTCGATCGCGGTCAGCGCGTGGACGGTGACCCTCGTGTCATGCGTCTGCGGGCCGCGCCCGCCGGCGTCCAGGTGGCCGAACGCGGCGCGCACACCGTTGAGCACCTCGTCGGACCGGCCGATCCGGCGTCCCACGACCAGTTCCCGCGCGTCCTCCAGCGTCCGCCGGATGGCCTCGCCGCCCGGGACCTCGCCGACGCCGGTGGCGCCCGACTCGTCGGTGAGCAGCAGCAGGTTGCGGGTGAAGAACGGCGCGTGCGCGCCGCTGAGGTTGAGCAGCATGCCGTCGCGCCCGGCGACCGGGACGACCCGCATCTCCGTGATCCTGGGCGTGCTCATCGTCGTCCCGACCTCCCGGCTGCCCCCGTCGACTCCACCTCAGGGACGATAGGAGCCTGCGGTGATACCCGTCCAACACTGTTTGCGCATCGTCCGATGCTCGGGCTGAATCAATCGGCTCCGCCGCCCCCCGGCGGACAGCCGAACGGCCGCGCCGGCACCTGGGTGCCCGCGCGGCCGTTCGCCGCCGATCAGCCGATCAGTCGCGGGTGAGCTTGCGGTGCGTCACCCGGTGCGGGCGGGCGGCGTCGGCGCCCAGCCGCTCGATCTTGTTCTTCTCATAGTCGGCGAAGTTGCCCTCGAACCAGAACCAGTTCGAGCCCTCCTCCCACGCCAGGATGTGCGTGGCGATGCGGTCCAGGAACCACCGGTCGTGCGAGGTGATCACGGCGCAGCCGGGGAACTCCAGCAGCGCGTTCTCCAGGCTGGACAGCGTCTCGGTGTCGAGGTCGTTGGTCGGCTCGTCCAGCAGCAGGACGTTGCCGCCCAGCTTCAGGGTCAGCGCCAGGTTCAGCCGGTTGCGCTCACCGCCGGACAGGACGCCCGTCGGCTTCTGCTGGTCGGGGCCCTTGAAGCCGAACGCCGCCACGTACGCGCGGGACGGCATTTCGACCTGCCCGACGTTGATGTGATCGAGGCCGTCGGAGACGGCCTGCCACACGGTCTTCTTCGGGTCGAGGCCGCCGCGGCCCTGGTCCACGTAGGAGATCTTGACGGTCTCGCCGAGCCGCAGCTCGCCGCTGTCCGGCTGCTCCTCCCCCACGATCATGCGGAACAGGGTGGTCTTGCCGACGCCGTTCGGGCCGATGACGCCGACGATGCCGTTCGGCGGCAGGTTGAACGACAGGTCGTCCATCAGGGCCCGGTCGCCGAACCCCTTGCCCAGCTTGTCCGCGACGATCACGGTGTTGCCCAGGCGCGGGCCCGGCGGGATCTGGATCTCCTCGAAGTCCAGCTTCCGGGTCTTGGCCGCCTCGGCCGCCATCTCCTCGTAGCGCTCCAGACGCGCCTTGCTCTTCGTCTGCCGCGCCTTCGGGTTCGAGCGGACCCACTCCAGCTCGTCCTGCAGGCGCTTCTTGCGCTTGGCGTCCTTGTTGCCCTCGACCTTCAGCCGGTCGGCCTTCTTCTCCAGGTAGGTGGAGTAGTTGCCCTCGTAGGGGTAGCAGCGGCCGCGGTCGAGCTCCAGGATCCACGTCGCGACGTTGTCCAGGAAGTACCGGTCGTGGGTGACGGCCAGGACGGTGCCCTCGTACTTGGCGAGGAACTGCTCCAGCCACTGCACGCTCTCGGCGTCCAGGTGGTTGGTGGGCTCGTCCAGCAGCAGCAGGTCGGGCGCCTCCAGCAGCAGCTTGCACAGCGCGACCCGGCGCCGCTCGCCTCCGGACAGCTTGCTGACCTCGGCGTCGCCGGGCGGGCAGCGCAGCGCGTCCATCGCCTGCTCGAGCTGGCTGTCGAGGTCCCAGGCGTTGCGATGGTCGAGCTGCTCCTGCAGCTTGCCCATCTCCTCCATCAGCTCGTCGGAGTAGTCCGTCGCCATCTTCTCGGCGATCTCGTTGAACCGGTCGACCATCGCCTTGGTCTCGGCGACGCCCTCCTCGACGTTCCCGAGGACGGTCTTCTCCTCGTTCAGCGGCGGCTCCTGCTGCAGCATGCCGACGGTGAAGCCCGGCATCAGGCGCGCGTCGCCGTTGGACGGCTGTTCCAGACCGGCCATCATGCGCAGCAGCGTCGACTTACCGGTGCCGTTCGGCCCCAGAACGCCGATCTTGGCGCCTGGAAGGAAATGCAGGGTGACGTCGTCCAGGACGACCTTGTCGCCATGTGCTTTGCGCACACGCTGCATCGTGTAGATGTACTCGGCCATGTTTCAAGACTAGGGGGTCGCCGCCACCATTTCGTCGCCCTCCCGCCCCTTGCCCCGGCCCGCCGCGGCGAACCACGGCCCCCAAAGCCCACCCCCGCCTCACCACCACCAAGGCCAGGAACCCAGGCCAACAGAACCAGGCCCCGCAAACTCCCAAACGATCTCGCCCCGAAAGCCCCAAAACCCCGCTACCACCGCCCAAGAAGAAACCGCCGGGACGCCACCAACCGCCGCGAGGAGCCGGAGCAAGCACAGGCCAACAAGCACAGGTTGGTAGGCGCAAGCGGTCGAAGCAGTCGAGCACCGGCAGGCGGCGCCGAATAGCCGGGTCTAGAGAATCCGGTGTCGCCGGACGGCCAGCCGGTCGTCCTCGGTCGCCGTGACAGCAGCGGGGGTCGGCACCCGCGATCCAGGAGCCGCAACCGGCAGGGCCCGGCCAAGCCAGGCACGCGAAGCCAGGCACGCAGCGCCAGACACACGAGAGCCAAGGAGGGGGCGTCGGCCGGGGGGTGGCCCGAGACCGCCGTCCGCGAGCCAGAGCTGCAACCGGCCGAATAGGCGGGGCCGGATTAGAGGCCCGGCTAGCGCAGACTCGCAGACGCAGACCCGCAGGCGCTGGTAGGTGGGACCGAGTAGGTGGGGGGCTGGTCGGTGGGGGGTTGGGCGGTGAGGGTTGGGCGGTGAGGGTTGGGCGGTGAGGGTTGGGCGGTGAGGGTTGGGCGGTGAGGGTTGGGCGGTGAGGGTTGGGCGG